>DATEIG010000131.1:0-20245 GCA_035279185.1 Mycobacterium sp. | reverse complement strand
TCGGCCTGCGGTGTGATGACAAGGCCGGGCCGCTCGCCGAGCACCGCGGCCACCTGGTCCCGGTCGGACTGGCGCAACGTGATCAGGCTCAGCGGCCCCGGCGTCGAACTCGCCTCCTCCGCGAGCCGCTGTGGGTCGAGGGTGTTGTCGAACGGTCGCAGCGCGTCGACGACGGCGGTCGCGGTGGTCATCAGATACGCGCCTGCGAGCTTGGCGTCCAAGGAGAAGTGATACAGGTTTCCCGGGACCAACACGTCGGTGCCACTGCGCTCATTGACCGATGCGCGCCGCGGCGGGTCGGCGCGCAACGCAAACGTCTGGTGCTCACCGAGTTTGGGATGGAGGCCGGTCGCCATCCACCGCACCTCCCAGCGCCCCTCGTTGCGCACCATGTTGAGTTGTCCGTCGTAGCTCCACGTTCGGTTCTTCGGCAGGTGCCACGTGTAGCGGTAGGCCACCGTGCCGGTGTCCTCGGCGAACTTCGACCCGACCACCTGCGCGTCCAGCGAGACGGCCTGCAGGCCCTTCCACGCCTCGTTCAACGCGGCCCGGGCGTCCTCAGGACGGTCGGTCAGTGCGGATGCGGCGCCGGTGTCGCCCTTGGCCAGTGCGGCGAAGAACTCCTGCGCCGCCGGCGACGGCCCGTTGGGCTTGGGGGTGCAGGCGTTGAGGGATACGGACATCGCGACGACCACGAGGAGACTCGCGATACGCGTTGCAGATGTGAATATTGTTGCCATTGAGGCAAATGTTAAGAAACCGAGACCTCAAAGTGATGGAGGCGCGCCACCCGGGCCGCTCGATTCTGCGGAGAGATCGCAAAATCCGCCGACTTTGCGATCTGTCAGCAGGATCGAAGCCGTTGTCAGCGACAAGCCAACGGCTATGCGCCGAACGGACCGGCGGCCGGCGCGCGCACCACCAGCGGTACGGCAGGGAAGTAGGCCGCCATCTCCGACCGCGACTTCCGCAGCGCCGCAGTGCCGTATCCCTGCTTGCGAAAAGCCGGCGCGATCCAGATGCGAACGTTGACCTCGCCGCTGGCGAGTTCGCCGAACACCATCCCGATCTTCTCGGAGCCGTCGACCGCCACCAGCCACACCGCCTCCTCGGCGTGCACCCGGCCGACTGCGGCGCGGATCTCGTCGTCGAGATCGCCCGCGGGAGCGCCGGACCCGTCGCCCGCCGCGCGAACGTCCGAGGTGCGCGCGGCGAAGATGTCGCGGTCCTTGTCCGCCGAGAACGGACGCAGCGTCAAGCTCTCGCCGGGGGCGGGCTGCCGCTCCCCCACGATGAAGCTCAGCTGGTGGTTGAGGTCGTTGAGCTCGTCGCGGATCCGGCGCCGCGAGACCTTGGTCAGCCGGTCGAAGGACAGCCGGAGCACGGCTTCTCCCGCTGCGTGCGACGTTCCCAACATCGATGCGATCGCCTCGACGGCGGCGTCGTAGTCCTCCGACTCGACGATCACGTCGAGGAGTTCATGGCGCCGCTCGAGCGCGCGGACGAGCGCGTCGGCGATCTCTCGGCGTTCGGCCTTGTCCACGTCGTCGCTCATGGCCTGAAGCGTAGGCCACCGCGCACGCGAGGAGCGAAGAAAGGACCGCGCACGCGAGGAGCGAAATAAGGACTAGTCGAGCAGCACGGTGGCGAAGGTGCCCACTTCGGCGAAGCCGATCCTGTCGTAGGTCGCGCGGGCCACGGTGTTGAAGTCGTTGACGTACAGGCTCGCGATGCGCCCGCTGCGCACGACGGCCGCCGCAAGCGTCGCGGTTCCCGAGGTACCGAGCCCGCGGCCGCGCCAGTCGGGATGCACCCAGACCCCTTGGATCTGACCGACAGCGGGCGACTGCGATCCCACCTCGGCCTTGAACACCACCTGGCCCCGTTCGAACCGCGCCCACGCGCGTCCGGCGGCGATCAGCCCCGCAACGCGCCGACGGTAGCCGCGGCCGCCGTCGCCGATGCGCGGGTCGATCCCGACCTCACCGATGAACATGTCGACGGCCGCAACGAGGTAGGCGTCGAGGTCCTCCATGCGCACCGGCCGCACCGCAGGATCCTGCGGACAGTGCGGAACCGAGGCGAGCGCCATCAGAGGCTGGCGGTCGCGCACATCGCGGGCCGGGCCCCAGGCGTGTTCCAGCCTGCGCCACATCGGCAGCACCAGCTCGGCACGACCGACCAGCGACGAGCAGCGGCGCGCAGAGCTGACCGCCTTGTCGGCGAACGCGTACAGATCGGCGGCCTCACCGCGCATTGGGATGAGGTTGGCGCCCGCGTAGCACAGCGATTCGGTGGCCCGGCCCCGCGTCCACAACTCCCCGCCTATGGCGCTGGGTTCGACGCCGTGCTCGGCCACCCGGGAGTCGACCATGCAGCACCCGACCGGGTCCGCGTCGAGCACCTGCCGGACCGCCGCGACGTCGCGCACCACCGAGACCCGTCGCTCGTCGACGAAGCGGAATAGCGGCGGAGCCGACATCGGGACTCTTTCTGCGGCCTCAGGGCGTAGTGACTCCGAACACAGGAATCGGTGTTCAGCTTACGGTGACCACTGGCGAACCGGTGGGATCATCGGATCCCGACTCCGATTCTTTTTCGCTGGCGATCCGCATCGCTTCCTCGATGAGCGTCTCCACGATCAGATGCTCGGGGACGGTCTTGATGACCTCGCCCTTGACGAAGATCTGGCCCTTGCCGTTGCCGGACGCCACGCCGAGGTCGGCTTCGCGGGCTTCGCCGGGCCCGTTGACGACGCAGCCCATGACGGCCACGCGCAGCGGCACTTCCATCCCCTCGAGGCCCGCGGTCACCTCGTTGGCCAACGTGTACACGTCGACCTGCGCACGACCGCACGACGGGCACGAGACGATTTCCAGCGAGCGTGGCCGCAGGTTGAGCGACTCGAGGATCTGGTTGCCCACCTTGACCTCTTCGATGGGCGGCGCCGACAGCGACACCCTGATGGTGTCTCCGATACCCCGCGACAGCAGCGCGCCGAACGCGACGGAGGACTTGATGGTCCCCTGGAACGCGGGGCCTGCTTCGGTGACGCCCAGGTGCAGCGGATAGTCGCACTGCGCGGCGAGCTGTTCGTAAGCGGCGACCATGACGACGGGGTCGTTGTGCTTGACGCTGATCTTGATGTCGCCGAAGCCGTGCTCCTCGAACAGCGACGCCTCCCACAGCGCGGACTCGACGAGCGCCTCGGGCGTGGCCTTGCCGTACTTCTCCATGAACCGCTTGTCCAGCGACCCGGCGTTGACGCCGATGCGGATCGGAATGCCCGCAGCGCCAGCGGCTTTCGCGACTTCCTTGACCCGGCCGTCGAACTCCTTGATGTTGCCGGGGTTGACACGCACAGCGGCACAGCCCGCGTCGATCGCGGCAAAGATGTACTTCGGCTGGAAGTGGATGTCGGCGATCACGGGGATGTTCGCCTTGGCCGCGATGGCGGGAAGCGCGTCGGCGTCCTCCTGCCTGGGGCACGCGACGCGGACGATGTCGCAGCCCGACGCCGTCAGCTCGGCGATCTGCTGCAGGGTCGCGTTGATGTCGTGGGTCTTGGTGGTGCACATCGACTGCACTGCGACGGGATGGTCGCTGCCGATGCCGACGTCGCCGACCATGAGCTGACGCGTCTTGCGGCGCGGGGCCAGTGTCGGTGCGGGGGGTGCCGGCATGCCTAATCCGATTGTGGGGCCGGACGACATTGGTGTCTCCTATTGGAAAGGTCTGATGGGGTTGACGAAGTCTGCGGTCACGGTCAACGCCATGTATCCGACGACGAAGACCAGGATCACGTAGGTGGCGGGCATCAGCTTGAGATAGTTCACCGGCGCCGCGGCGGCCATGCCACGCGCCTTGCGGAACGTATTGCGGATCTTCTCGAACCACGCCACCGCGATGTGCCCGCCGTCGAACGGCAGCAGTGGAACCAGGTTGACCGCGCCGAGGACGAAGTTCAGCTGCGCGAGGAAGAACCAGAACGCCAGGTAAAGCCCGCGTTCGAAGGCGTCGCCGCCGATGATCGAGGCGCCGACGACACTGATCGGGGTTTCCGGATCACGCTCGCCGCCGCCGATGGACTGCACCAGCGCGCCGACCTTGGTCGGGATCTTGGCCAGCGATTTGCCCAGCTCGACAGCCAGGTCACCGGTGAACGCCAACGTGCCGGGAATCGCGGTCACCGGGTTGTACTGCGTGTACTCAACCGGTCCGTAGTCACTGCCGGTCACACCGATGGCGCCGACCGTGGTCGGTGTCGTGGCGTCCTCGGAGGTGAAGCGCTGGGTGCGGGTGACGTCGACGACCGTGGTGATGCGTTCGCCGTCGCGGTCGACGACGAACGTGGTCGGACCGGTCAGCTCGCGAACCGCTTTGACCATCTCGTCGGAGTTGTGTACCTCGGTGTCCCCGACCTTCACGATCACGTCGCCCTGCCGGATACCCGCAGAGGCGGCCGGTCCCTGCCCTGTGCAGTCGGCGAGCTTGTCCTTGCTGAGCTGCGGTGCCACGCAGGAGGTTTCAGCGACGTAGGCGACCTGCTGCGGATTGAGGTTGGGAAAGCCCCAGTGCAGCGCGATGCCGTAGAGGATCACCAGGCCGACGACGAAGTTCATGCCGGGGCCCGCAAAGAGCACCGCGGTGCGCTTCCACGTCTTCTGCCTGAACATGGCGTACTTGCGGTCCTCCGGCGCGATCTCGTCGATCGACGTCATCCCCGCGATGTCGCAGAAACCGCCGAGCGGGACCGCCTTCAGGCCGTACTCGGTGTGGCCGAGCTTGTTGGGCCTGCGGGTGGACCACAGGGTCGGACCGAAGCCGACGAAGTAGCGGCGCACCTTCATGCCGGTGGCACGCGCCACCCACATGTGGCCGCACTCATGCAGCGCCACCGACACCAGGATGGCCAGCGCGAACAGCGCCACACCGATGACCCACATCATGTTGTGGTGACAACCTCCCGAGAAACCGCGCCCCTTGCCCTGTCCCGGGCCCAGCGCTGCGCGTCAAGTACTTCTTCCACGGTAGCTGGTTCTGCGGCCCACTGGTCTGCGGCGTGCAGCACGTCGGCGATGGTTCTCACGATCGTCGGGAACCGGATCCGGCCGTCGAGGAAGGCCGCGGCCGCCTCCTCGTTGGCCGCGTTGTAGACCGCGGTCAGGCAGCCGCCCCGCTCGCCTGCCTCCTTGGCGAGTTCGACGGCGGGGAAGACGGTCGCGTCGAGCGGCTCGAACTCCCAGGTCGACGCGGTGGTGAAATCGCAGGCGGGCGCGGCGTCGGGTACCCGCGACGGCCAGCCGAGCGCCAGCGCGATCGGCAGCTTCATGTCGGGCGGGCTGGCCTGGGCGATCGTCGACCCGTCGGTGAAGGTCACCATCGAGTGCACGATCGACTGCGGGTGGACCACCACCTCGATGCGGTCATACGGAACGCCGAACAGCAGATGGGTCTCGATCAGCTCGAGGCCCTTGTTGACCAGCGACGCCGAGTTGAGCGTGTTCATCGGACCCATCGACCACGTCGGATGCGCCCCAGCCTGCTCGGGTGTGACGTCTTCGAGCCGCTCGGCGGACCAGCCGCGGAACGGGCCACCCGAGGCGGTCAGGACGATCTTGGCGACCTCGTCGGGGGTGCCGCCCCTCAGGCACTGCGCGATCGCGGAGTGTTCGGAGTCGACGGGCACGATCTGGCCGGGCTGAGCCGCTTTGAGAACCAGCGGGCCGCCCGCGATGAGCGATTCCTTGTTGGCCAGCGCCAGCCGCGCGCCGCTGTTCAGCGCCGCCAGGGTGGGCGGCAGCCCCAGCGCCCCCACCAGCGCGTTGAGCACGATGTCGGCTTCGGTGTTCTCCACCAGCGACGTGGCGGCGTCGGCGCCGCTGTAGGTGACGTCGCCGACCTTGTCCGCGGCGTCCTGATCGGCGACGGCGATGTTGGTCACGCCGGTCTGGGAGCGCTGCCGTGCCAGCAGGTCGGGATTTCCGCCGCCCGCGGCCAGTCCGACGACCTCGAAGCGGTCGGGGTTGGCGGCGATGACGTCGAGCGCCTGAGTGCCGATCGAACCCGTGCTCCCGAGGATCAGCACGCGCAAGCGTGACCCCGTTGCGCTCCTCGCGTCCTCAGTGCTCACCGATCCATTGTGCCGCTCCCCCGCGAGCAGGAGAAAGTGACCTAAAAATGACGCCGCCCGCCGTCGCCCATCCGTCATCGATGTCACACCGAATGCCGGATGTCATGCCATAGGGCGGGGCCAACCGTCCGTGACCAAGGAGTCAGAGCACCAATGAGAAATGTTCAGCGAAGCACCATGACGGCGGCCACCATCGCGGCGATGGCGGTTTTCGGCCTGTCGGCGTGTTCGAACGACAGCTCGACAAGCGCATCTGAGAGTTCGACGTCGGCATCGGCCGAAACGTCCACCTCCGCATCGGCCACGACGACGTCGGCCAAGGCAGACCCGGCCGCGAACCTGATCGGTTCTGGCTGCGCGGCCTACGCCGAGCAGGTGCCGTCGGGCCCGGGTTCGGTCGCGGGCATGTCGCAGGACCCGGTGACGGTGGCGGCATCGAACAACCCGATGCTCAAGACGTTGACGCAGGCGCTGTCGGGTCAGCTCAACCCGCAGGTGAATCTCGTCGACACGCTGAACAGCGGTGAGTTCACGGTGTTCGCCCCGACCGACGAGGCGTTCGCCAAGATCGATCCCGCGACGATCGAGAAGCTCAAGACCGACAAGGACCTGCTGACCAGCATCCTGACCTACCACGTGGTGCCGGGCCAGGCCAGCCCCGCAAAGGTCGTCGGTACTCACAAGACGGTGCAGGGCGCAGACGTCACGGTCACCGGAGAAGGCAACGGCCTCAAGGTGAATGACGCCGGGCTGGTGTGCGGCGGCGTCTCGACCGCCAACGCGCAGGTGTACATGATCGACACCGTGCTCATGCCGCCTGCGGCATAACCACTTGGCGCGGAGAACCCCCGGCACCCCCCCTTGCCGGGGGTTCTCCCCTTTTTACGGACCAATCCAAATACGTTGTGGCTGCGAATATCTGACATGATCACACTGGTACTGATCGGCTTCATGGGCGGTTTGATCACGGGCATCTCGCCGTGCATCCTGCCGGTGCTTCCGGTGATCTTCTTCTCCGGCACGCAGGGTTCCCGCTCGCAGGTCACCGATGCCGGCGGCGGGACCGCGGTCGCGGTCGACACGAAACCCGCGCTCTCCGAGCGGCTGCGGCCCTACCGGGTGATCGGCGGACTGGTCCTCAGTTTCAGCGTGGTCACGCTCGTCGGAACATCGCTGCTGTCGCTGCTTCATCTTCCGCAGGATGCGCTTCGGTGGGCTGGCCTCATTGCCTTGACCGCCATCGGCCTCGGGCTCATCTTCCCTCGTATCGAAGAGCTCCTCGAGAAGCCGTTCAGTCGCCTCCCGCAGCTCCAGATGAGCGAGGGTAGAAGCGGTTTCGGGCTCGGCCTGGCACTGGGTGTGCTGTACGTACCGTGCGCGGGACCGGTGCTCGCCGCGATCGTCGTCGCAGGCGCGACCGGCTCGGTCGGCCTCGACACAGTCGCGCTGACGCTCTCGTTCGCCGTCGGCGCCGCACTTCCTCTGCTGTTCTTCGCGCTCGCGGGTCAGCGGGTCGCCGCACGCGTCGGCGCGTTCCGTCGACATCAGCGCCGCATCCGGGTGATCGGCGGCATCGTCATGCTGGTCTTCGCGCTGGCACTCGTGTTCAATGTCCCTGCCAAACTCCAGCGTGCGATACCCGACTACACCGGCTCTCTGCAGGACAAAGTCGTCGCCTCCGACGAGATCCAGGAGAAGCTGAACCTCGGCGGCCTGGTCAACGATCAGAACCGCGAGCTGTCGAACTGCACCAACGGCGCTGCAGAGCTCGAAAGTTGCGGCACCGCACCTGATATCAAGGGCATCGCCAGGTGGCTGAACACACCCGGCGGCGCTCCCGTCGACCTCGGCTCGCTGCGCGGCAAGGTCGTACTGGTCGACTTCTGGGCGTACTCGTGCATCAACTGCCAGCGCGCCATTCCGCACGTCACGGACTGGTATGCGAAATACAAAGACGCGGGCCTCGAGGTGATCGGCGTGCACAGCCCCGAGTACGCGTTCGAGAAGAACGACGCCAACGTCGCCGGCGGTGCCGCCGATCTCGGGATCACGTATCCGGTTGCGCTCGACAACAATCTGTCGACGTGGACGAACTACCGCAACCGATATTGGCCGGCGGAGTACCTGATCGACGCGAACGGCACTGTGCGCCACATCAAGTTCGGCGAGGGTGACTACGACGTCACCGAGAACCTCATCAGACAGTTGCTCGCCGACGCGAACCCCGATGCCGATCTGCCCGCGCCCAGTCAAGCAACGGACCGGACACCCGCGGCAGGACTGACGCCCGAGACGTATCTCGGCGTCGGGAAGATGGTGAACTACGGCGGCCCCGACACCTACGACGAAGGCACCGCCGACTTCGTCTACCCGATGCGGCTCGCCGACGACACGTTCGCCTACCGCGGCCGATGGAGGCTCGATTATCAGGGCGCGACGGCCGAATCCGACGACTCACGGATCGCGCTGAAGTACAACGCCAAGAACGTCTACATCGTCGCAGGCGGCGAAGGCACGATCACGGTCACCGGCAACGGAGCCACGACAACTGTGCCCATCAGCGGCGCGCCGACGTCACACCAGCTCGTGTCGCGTGGCGACGTCGCGCGGGGACAGCTCGAGGTCACATTGAGCAAAGGCCTTCAAGCCTTCTCGTTCACCTACGGCTGAAAAATATTCGGACAGCACCAATCCGGACACACTTCGGCTTCGAATCCCCTGTGAAAAACCCCGGAGGCGGCAGCCGTTGTCGTCCGCGAAACCAAAGGTGGATATCAGTGAGCAAGATGAAGAGGACCGTCGCAGTTGCAGGCCTGGCGGCTGCGGCGGCCATGGGAATGTCCTTGACCACGGCAGGCACCGCCTCGGCCGAGCTCGTCGGGCCCGCGTGTAGCGCCTACGCCGAGAAGGTGCCGACCGGTCCCGGCTCTGTCCAAGGGATGGCGATGGACCCGGTCGCGGTGGCCGCCTCCAACAACCCGATGCTGACCACCCTGACGAAAGCGGTTTCGGGCCAATTGAACCCGGACGTGAACCTGGTCGACACCCTCAACGGCGGCGAGTTCACCGTGTTCGCCCCCACCGATGACGCCTTCGCCAAGATCGACCCGGCGACCATCGAGAAGCTCAAGACCGATTCGGCGCTGCTGACCAGCATCCTGACCTACCACGTGGTGCCGGGGCAGGCCAGCCCGATGCAGGTGGTCGGCACGCACAAGACGGTTCAGGGCGCTGACGTGCACGTGACCGGCATGGGCAACGATCTCAAGGTCAACGATGCCTCTGTGGTCTGCGGCGGGGTCTCAACCGCCAACGCACAGGTGTACATGATCGACACGGTGCTGATGCCGCCGGCCAACTAGGCTGTAGCACAGTTGAATACGGAAAGCGGCCCGGTCTCTATGACCGGGCCGCTGCCGTCGGATCGACACTTGCCTCGATCTTGGTCACCAGTCCGTCGGTGATGGTCAGCACTATGACGGCGAACAGCCGGCCCTCTGAGAATGCCAGCAGCACCGGCTCTCCGACCGGCCCGTTGACCACGGTCGCACCGTGTCCGAGGTAGCGCAACAGGTTTCGAGCCACATCGTCCGGCCCGTGGTTGACCTGTGGCGGCGGCGGATTGTCGCCGATGATCGTGCCCGCTCCCCACACCGTCGGATCCAGTACGGCGGTGAGCGCCCCGAGATCACCGTTCGCGCACGCGGTGATGAACGTCTCGGTGACCAACTGATGCTCGGTTTCGACGACGCCGACAAGCCGCGGCGCACTCGCCGCGAACTTCGCCCTGGCGCGCCGCGCGAGCTGTCGACAGGTACCGGCAGGGCGCCCGACCGTCTCGGCGATCTCGTCGAAGGGCACTTGGAAGACGTCGTGTAGGACGAACGCCACCCGTTCACCGGGTGAGAGCCGCCGAAGCAACTCCAGCAGCGCGCCGCGAACCTCGTCGTCGAGTGTCACGCGGTCAGCGGGCTCGGGTTCACGTGACGGCCGATCGTCGAACATCGTGGGGTGCCCCGCGTGCTCGTGCCTCGCGCGGGCGGATCTGAGCTGATCGAGGCAGAGCCGTCCGGCGACGACCGTCAGCCAGCCGCGCACGTCGTCGATCTCCTCGAGTTCGGCGCGCGACAAGCGCAGGAACGCCTCCTGTGCGACGTCCTCGGCCTCCCCCACATCGCCGAGCATCTGGTAGGCGAGATTGACCAGGTACGGGCGGTGGCTCCGCCACGCTGCTTCCACCACCGGTGATTCGGTCGTCATGGCTCTACGACGAGGCGGCGTTCCGAAAAGTTACGGCGCGGCGCGTGTAACTTCGCCGGCCGCCGCACCGTCCTTGGTTGCATGAAGACAATTCTCGTCACCGGCGCAACCGGCAATGTCGGACGCCCCCTGGTCGACCTTCTCACCGCGGCGGGCGCGCAGGTGCGCGCCGTGACGCGCCGCCCGGCGTCCGTCCGATTCCCCGAAGCAGTTGAGGTCGTGGCTTCCGCCGCCGCCGGGATGGAGGGCGCGTCGGCGGTGTTCCTCAACTCGCGCGCGCTCGGTGACGACCTGTTGCCCACGGTCGAACTCGCCCGGCGGATGGGCGTAACCCGGCTGGTTGCGCTGTCGGCGATCAACGCCGACGACGACGTCGCCCGCCAACCGTCGCGGTTCCGCGGGGACCGCAACAAGGAGGTGGAGCAATACGCCGTCGACTCGGGACTCGAGTGGGTCAGCCTGCGACCGAGTGTTTTCGCGACCAACTTCTTCGGTATGTGGGCACCGCAGATCAGGGCAGGCGAGGTCGTCGCCGGGCCGTACGCGGCGGCCTCGACCGCGCCCATCATCGAAGGTGACATCTCGGCTGTCGCCGCCCGCGCGTTGCTCACCGACGACCTGCTCGGCCGGAGGATTCCCCTGACCGGACCGCAGGCACTCACCAACGCCGAACTCGTCGACGTCATCGGCGACGTGCTCGGTCGCCCTCTGTACTACCGAGAAGTGCCGGCACGTCTCGTCCGCGAACGATTCATGGAGGTCGGCTTTTCGTCGCAGTTCGCCGACGCGTACATGGGTCTGCTCGAGGCGACGCTCACCGAACCCGCTCTCGTCACCCACGACGTCGAGAAGATCCTCGGTCGCCCACCGCAGACCTTCGCCGACGCTGTCGCCGCCAACCACACCCTCTTCACCGACTGACCAAGGAGCCACCTCATGTCGACGCTACGACCACCGCGCTACCTCAAGCCGATGAACCGGTTCGTCAGGGCGCTTCAGCGGCTCGGTGTTCCGACCGGCCCGGCGATGATCCTCACCGTGCCGGGTAGAAAGACGGGCAAGCTGCGCAGCACACCGATGACGCCCTTCACGTTCCGCGGCGATCTCTACACGGTCGCCGGCTATCCCGGCGCGGACTGGGCCGCCAATGCGAGGGCGGCGGGCACCGGCACGCTGACCCGCGGCCGACAGTCGCGGAAAATCTCGATCGTCGAGCTCAGCGCCGAGGAATCTCGGCCAGTTCTCCGCGAATTCCCGGCGCAGGTTCCTGTCGGCGTCGGCTTCGCGAAGCGATCGGGCCTCGTGAGCGAGGGAACACCAGACGAGTTCGAAGCTCTCGCAGGACAATTGGCGGTGTTCAGATTCGACCCCTTGCGCTGACGCGGAACGTCACCTGCACTTGTCGATGATGTCTTCGGCGAACCGGTCGATCGGTCCGCGGAACTGTTCGACGCCGCCACGGTTCGGATCCGCGATGCCCCAGGGCCGGACCATCACCTGCGTGATGCCGGCGTCTTCCGCGCGGCGGTAGAGGTCGACCGACGGCGGTTCCAGGAGCGCCAGCAGGATGTCGAAAGGCTCGTTCTCCCGGCCATATTCGCGCCGCAGCACCGTCAGCCGCTCGGCGAACCCGACCGCGTCGTCCCATCCGTACGCGTAGCCGACCCAGCCGTCACACAGGCGCGCCGCCCGCCGGAGCGCGGCATCCGACTCCCCGCCGCACAGGATCGGTACCGGCGCGGGCGGATGCGGTTCGATGGTCATCTCGGGCACCGTGTAGTAGGTGCCGTGCCACGACACCCAGCCGCCCTTCCACAGTTCGCGGAGCGCCGGGATCATCTCGTCGAGCCGCCTGCCGCGGGTGCCGAAGTCCTGACCCATCAGGTCGTACTCCTCACGCATCCACCCCACACCTGCGGCGAGAGCGACCCTGCCGCCGGAGATGTCGGCAGCGGTTGCGACGAGGCGCGCCACCTCGAGGAGAGGACGGGCAGGTGCGATGTAGATCGCGTTGGCGAACCGGACCCGCTCCGTGACCGCGGCCATCGCGCCCGTCAGCACCCAGGCGTCCGGCCACGGGTTGTCGGGCTGCCAGGGCGGCTCACCGGTCGGCGAATCGGGATACGGCGACGAGAGTTCGCGCGGATAGATCATGTGGTCGGACGTCACGATGCCGTGGTAACCGGCCTGGTCGAGCATCGGGGCGATCGCCACACTGTCCGCGGCGGTCATGAATGCCGTGCCGCTCCAGAACTGCATCCGTCATCCTTCCGTCAGCAACACCCCTTGTTTCTTTAGCGCGAAATTCGGGCAGCATCAATGGCATGCCCACCCTGATGTGGTTCAGGCGCGACCTGCGACTGCATGACCTCCCCGCTTTGATCGACGCCGCGGAGGCCGACGGCGAGGTGCTGGCCTGCTACGTTCTCGACCCGCGGCTCAAGGCTTCGTCGGGTCCGCGTCGGCTGCAGTATCTCTACGACGCACTCCGCGACCTCGACACGGCGCTCGGCGGCAGGCTGATGGTGGTGAGCGGACGACCCGACACGCTCATCCCCCGACTCGTGAAGTCCGTCGGCGCCACCGCAGTGCACGTCTCCGGCGACTACACACCGTTCGGCCGCCGACGCGACGACGCGGTTCGCGAAGCGCTGGGCGAGATCCCGCTGGAGGCGTCGGGGTCCCCGTATCTGGTGTCACCCGGCCGCGTCGTCAAGGACAGCGGCGAGCCCTACAAGGTGTTCACCCCGTTCTTCAACGCGTGGCAGAAACACGGCTGGCGCGCGCCGGCCAAGTCGGGCCCGAAGTCGGCGACGTTCATCGATCCGGCCGACCTGAAGGGGCGCGTCGAGATTCCCGACGCCGGAGTGGAACTCGATCTGCCCGCGGGTGAGAAGGCCGCGCTGCGTCAGTGGAAGAAGTTCGTCAGCGACGATCTCGCGGGGTACGCCGATGACCGCAACCGGCCCGATCTGGCTGCCACCAGCCGGATGTCGGCGCATCTGAAGTTCGGCACGATCCACCCGCGCACCATGGTCGTCGACCTCGGCCGGGGCAAGGGTGCGCAAGCGTACCTGCGGGAGTTGGCCTTCCGCGATTTCTACGCCTCGGTGGTCAACGAGTGGCCCGACAGCGTCTGGTGGAACTGGAACAAGAACTTCGACTCCATGACGGTGAACGACGACAGCGCGGCGAAGAAGGCTTTCGAAGCATGGAAAGCCGGCAGAACGGGCTATCCGATCGTCGATGCGGGCATGCGCCAACTGTCCGAGACCGGCTGGATGCACAACCGGGTGCGGATGATCACGGCCTCGTTCCTCGTGAAGGATCTGCACCTGCCCTGGCAGTGGGGCGCGCGCTGGTTCCTCGACCAGCTGGTGGACGGTGACATGGCCAACAACCAGCACGGCTGGCAGTGGGCGGCGGGTACCGGCACCGACGCCGCGCCGTATTTCCGGGTGTTCAACCCGACCACCCAGGGCGAGAAGTTCGATCCCGACGGTACGTACATCCGCCAGTGGATTCCGGAGCTGGGCACCGACGACTATCCCGACCCGATCGTCGACCATAAGGCCGAGCGCGCTGAGGCGCTGCGCCGCTACAGCGCGATCACTTGAGCGTCAGTCCGCCGTCGAGCGGTAGTGCGACGCCGGTGATGTGACGCCCGGAACGGCCGCACAGGTACACGATCGCGTCGGTGACTTCCGACGGATCCATCGGCGGCATGGACAGCTTCGGCTGCTGCGCCTCGCCGAACTCGGGCTGGTCGCCGACGAGTCGGCCCATCGCCTCGTTGATGATCATCGGAGTCGCCACCCCGCCGGGGTGCACGGAGTTCACCCGAATGTTTTTCTCCGCCAACGACGTAGCGTAATGGCGCATCACACCGATCACGCCGTGCTTGGCTGCGGTGTACCCGGCTGCGCCGTGGCTGATGGTGTCGAACGTCGTGCTGACCGATTTGAATCCCGCCGCCGAGCTGGTGATGACGATCGCCCCGCCCTCACCCCGCTCCAACATCGCGGGCAGCGCCGCCTCGATCGTGAAGTAGACGCCCTTGAGGTTGACGTCGATTGCATCGACGAACGACGCGATGTTCAGCCGCTGCGGTCCCGCGGCCGGAAAGATGCCGGCGTTGGCGAGGACGAAGTCGACCCGGCCGAACTCGGCGACGCCCGTGGCCACGACTTCGGCAACCCGGTCGAAGTCGCGGACATCGGCCTGCTCGGCGACGATGCGCCGACCGGTCTTCTCGACGAGGTTGACGGTTTCGTCGAGATCCTCGCGGGTCGGCATCGGATACGCGACGCTGTCGAGCTGTCCGCACAGGTCGACGGCGATGACGTCGGCGCCTTCCTCGGCGAACCGGACCGCATGGGCACGGCCCTGACCGCGCGCCGCCCCGGAGATGAAGACGACCTTGCCCTCGAATTGTCCCGCCATGACGGACCACACTACGGCGGCGCGTAGTAGACGCGTGGCGGCGCTGTGGAAGAATGTCGTCACTGCCGAGCAGACACCCCCCCGAGGAGCAGCCGTGGTGAGCACCGAGTTGGACAAGACCGATGGTGTCGACGTCGAGGACGTGCCGTCAGCCGCGTGGGGCTGGTCAAAAGAGAACCACAAGCTGATCCAGGCCGGCGGCATCTTCTCCGCCCTGTTCATGCTCGCCATGATCAAGGGCAATCACACCGGCCGTGTCGAGGATCTCTTCCTCATCGGTTTCGCCGTGCTGATCCTTGCCGTGGTCGCCCGCGACTGGTGGCTCCGCCGCCGCGGCTGGACCCGATAGCCTCTCAGGTGGCCGCGGCCACCGGTAACACGGCGCCCACCGGCCTCAGATCGCCGGTGAATCCCGCTGCCTCGCGAATCTCTCTGAACGCATCCAGCATGGCGTCCGTCGCTTCGTGCGGGTCGTCGAGCGTTTGGTCATCGGTGATCACCGAGATCGCGAGTTGGTCCGCATAGCTCCACACCGTGATGTTCATGCCGCTGCCCATGACGACAGGCCCGACCGAATAGATCTCGCTGACCGTCGCTCCGTGGATGAATCCCCGCTCGCGGGGACCGCGGACGTTCGAGATGGTCAGGTTCATGACATTGGCGGACTCCAGACGCTGCGCCTGCGACCGGAAGATGGGAGGCGCGATCGCCGGCGGCAGATACGACATCCAGGCTGGTAGCACCGTCGGACCCAGAAGTTGGTGGTTCTCCTTTGCGATGGACGTCGACAGCGCGGTCACCTTCACCCGCTCGAGGGGATCGCTGATCTGCACGGGCAGAGACGGCGTCATGTAGGTGAACTCGTTGCCCGCCAACCTGTCCGTCGACGGGTCGGTGCTCACCGGCACACCGGCGATCAACGGCGAATCGGCTTTGCCGTCGTAGCGCAGGAGGAGTTCGCGCAGCGCGCCGGACGACATGGCGAGAACCATGTCGTTGATGGTGACGCCGAGTTCCTTGGACACCTCTCTGACATCGGTCAGCGACAACGGCGCGGTGGCGAATCGACGGCCCGGTGTCACCACGTGGTTGATGAAGCACTCCGGCGGCGCGAAGCTGCGCGCAAGCTCGGGATGCTCACCGCGTTCCTTGGACCGCCGCCGCACGCGCGAGATCCCGGTCGCGGTCTCGTTGACCAGTCGAGGAAGTTTCCGGATGAGCCCGACGTGGTCGCGCGCCGCCGCCGTGAGCAGCGCCGACGGGGTCCGTGCTTCGTCGGGCACCTCGAACGCGCCCAGGACGCCCGACGGGCTTTCGGGCTGAATCGCCCTGGCCATCTGGTTGGCCGACGCCGTTCCGTCGGCCAGCACGTGGTGAACCTTGTGGATGATCGCTATGCGATCGTCGGCCAGGCCGTCGGCGACGTACATCTCCCACAGCGGGCGGCCACGGTCCAGCGGCGTGCTGGCGATCTCGCCGATCAGCTGATCGAGTTCGCGGCGTCCGCCGGGCTCGGGCACCCGGATCGGTCGCACGTGATAGTCGAAGTCGATCTCCTCGTTGATCACCCACATCGGGTGGTGCAGCTTCAGCGGAATATCGACCAGCTGATAGCGCAACGGCGCCATGGCTTGCAGACGCGGAAACGCAATCTCACGGAAGAGGTCGAAGCTGTACCCGTCGATGCCGGACACGTCGAGAATGCCGATTTTCAGCGTGTGCATGTGCACCTCGGGCGTCTCGATGTACAGCATCAACGCGTCCACGCCGTTGAGTCGTTTCACTCCCACCCCAATCCGTCGCCGTCCCCGACCCGGGTACCCCGCAATTGGACTCCATATGACGCCGCCGCAGGCGACTTCTGAGAAACTGTCACCCGAGCCGTGACGGTCGGCCGGCTTTTTGTGAAGCTGTGGGAATGAGTCTCGTCACCGGACGCGGTCCGCTGAGCAAAGATCCCGCCGGCTGGTTCACCCCGCCCCTGCCCGACGAGGTGGTCTTCGTCGAACCGCACCCGCGTCGGGTTCAGGCGGTGCGCGACGGCGTGGTGGTGCTCGACACCGAGTCGGCGCTGCTCGTCCACCGCGCGGGACGGCCGCTGCAGTTCGCGTTTCCCCCGGACGCGGTCGGCGGACTCCAGCATGAGCCCGTCGCTGAGGCTCCCGGCTATGTGCACGTGCCGTGGGACGCGGTCGATACCTGGATCGAAGAGGGACGCACACTCGTCCACTACCCGCCGAACCCGTACCACCGCGTCGACTGCCGTCCGACGAACCGAAGGCTACGGGTCACGGCAGGCGGCGTGACACTCGTGGACACGTCGGACACCATGATCGTCTTCGAGACGGCGTTGCGGCCGCTGCTCTACGTGGCACCGTCGCACGTGCGCACGGACCTGTTGCGGCGATCGGACACCAGCAGTTACTGCAACTACAAGGGCTACGCCACGTACTGGTCGGCGGTGCTCAACGACTCGGTCATCGACGATGTCGCATGGAGTTACGAGGATCCCCTGCCCGAAACGTCGCCGCTGCAAGGGTTTTTGGGGTTCGATCCCACCCGCGCAGACGTCGTCGCCGAACTGCCGGGGGTATGACCCGCGTCACAGGGCCTCGCGCGACCTCGTCCCCTACGGTTGCGTCACCGTAGGTTACGGTTGCGTACATTTTCCCTGTTCAGCGACACTTCCCTCAGTTCGCAGCGGGAAGGGAAATGCCTTGGGCCACTACATCGCCAATGTGCGTGACATCGAATTCAACTTGTTCGAAGTACTGAACCTGTCGCAGGTGATCGACTCCGGCGGGTACGGCGACCTGGACACCGACACGGTGCGGACCATGCTCGACGAAGTCGCGCGGCTGGCCGAAGGACCCGTCGCCGAATCGTTCGCCGACGCCGACCGCCGTCCGCCGGTGTTCGATCCGGACCAGCACACCGTTTCCGTGCCTGCTGAAATCGCCAAATCCATTCAAGCCATCAAGGACGCCGAATGGTGGCGTATCGGCCTGGCCGAGGAGGTCGGCGGTGTCGCGGCGCCTGCTGCTCTGACGTGGGCGATAAACGAGATGCTGGTCTGCGCCAACCCATCGGCCGCATTCTGGTGGGCGCTGGGGCCCGCGATGGCGCATTCGCTCGCCGCCGAAGGGAACGAGCAGCAAATCCGTTGGGCTGCAAAGGGTCTGGAACGCGGTTGGGCCGCGACCATGGTGTTGACGGAACCGGATGCGGGCTCCGACGTCGGGGCGGGTCGGGCGAAGGCAATCGCCCAGCCGGACGGCACGTGGCACATCGAGGGCGTCAAGAGGTTCATCTCGGGGGGCGACGTCGGCGACACCGCCGAGAACATCTTCCATCTGGTGCTGGCCCGGCCGGAGGGCGCGGGCCCCGGCACCAAGGGGCTGAGCCTGTTCTACGTGCCGAAGTATCTCTTCGACCCGGACACTCTCGAAATCGGTCCGCGCAACGGCGTTTTCGCGACGGGCCTGGAGCACAAGATGGGTCTGAAGTCCTCCCCCACATGTGAGCTGACCTTCGGCGCGCACGGGGTTCCTGCTGTCGGCTACCTCGTCGGCGACGTGCACAACGGCATCGCGCAGATGTTCACCGTGATCGAGCATGCCCGCATGACGATCGGCGTGAAGGCCACGGGCACACTGTCGACGGGTTACCTGAATGCGCTGGAGTACGCCAAGACCCGCGTCCAGGGTGCCGATATGACGCAGATGACGGACAAGACCGCGCCGCGGGTGACGATCCTGCATCACCCGGACGTTCGCCGCAGCCTGATGACGCAGAAGGCGTACGCGGAAGGCCTGCGGGCGCTGTACCTCTATGCGGCCGCACATCAGAATGCGGATGTGGCGCAACTCGTTTCGGGTGCCGACTCCGGCCTGGCGCACCGTGTCGACGACCTGCTGCTGCCTGTGGTCAAGGGGGTGGGCTCCGAGCGCGCCTACGAGATTCTCACCGAGTCGCTGCAGACGTTGGGTGGGTCGGGTTTCCTGCAGGACTACCCGATCGAGCAGTACATCCGCGACGCGAAGATCGACTCGCTGTATGAGGGCACCACGGCGATTCAGGCGATGGACTTCTTCTTCCGCAAGATCGTTCGCGACAAGGGTCAGGCGCTGGCCCACGTGGCGACACAGGTGGGTAACACCATCGACGCCTGCGATGCGGGTCTGAAGAAGCAGGCGGAGCAGTTGCGCACCGCGCTGGACGACGTGCAGGCGATGACGGCGACGCTGACCGGCTACCTGATGGCGGCGCCCGACAACCCGACCGAGATCTACAAGGTCGGGCTCGTATCGGTCCGGTACCTTCTCGCCGTCGGCGACCTGTTGATCGGCTGGCGTCTGCTGGCGCAGGCGAACGTGGCGACGACGGCTCTCGCCGAGGGCAAGGAGGAGGACTTCTACCGGGGCAAGATCGCCACGGCGGCGTTCTTCATGGCGAACATGCTGCCCACCCTCACCGCCGTGCGGTCGATCGTCGAGCAGATCGACGACGACATCATGACGCTGCCCGAGGCGGCGTTCTAGGGACTACCAGACGCGAATCCAGTCGACGAGCATCTGGCACGGGTAGGTGCCGCCGCTCGGGTCACCGCCGCCGGAACCGGCGACCGCCAGGTTCAAGATCGGATAGACCTTGTAGCCGGGGTTGTTGAACGGCCAATCGGGAATCGAATAGGCCGGGACGGTGAAGTACGGCGCGGCGCCGTCGGTGTAGTCCTGCCAGAAGCTCATGCCGGAGTCGTCCCACTTGACGCGCCAGGTGTGCCATGCGGAGTCCACCGCGACGTCCTGAGTCGCGAACTCGCCGCCGTTGGCCAAGGTGTGAACGGTCGTGCCGTTGGCCCATTTGCCGTTGCCGTACCACTCGATGATGTCGATTTCGCCGTTGGCGTCGCTGGACAGCCAGAACGCCGGCCATGCACCGGCGGTCAGGCATTCGAACTTGATGCGGGCTTCCCAGGTGTAGCCGATTCCGCCTTCCCACTTGGTGTTGATCTTGCCGCCGTAGTACCTGTCGCCTTCTTTGAAGGCCTTGATGACGAGGTTCGACTTGCCGTCCAGATAAACGTTGCGGCGGTCGTCGCGGTACTGGCCGACGTTTTCCGGCAGCTCCCAGAACGTCGGGTCCTTCATCGTCTCGCGGGCCTTCGCGATCATCCACTTCGACGTATCCGGCGACGAACCCGCAGGCCCGTCGAAGTTGTCCTCGAACACGTACGACGGTGCCGCCCCGGCCTTCGGAAGCGGGAGAGCCGGAATAGCGGCGGATAGCAGGCCGAGTCCCGACAGATACATCATGCTGCGACGGTCCAATTCAGGCATAACAAGACATGAAAGCCCGACCGACGTTTCCGGCGCAAATCGGCAGCGCCCGTTACGCAACGGATTACGC
>DATEIG010000130.1:0-5138 GCA_035279185.1 Mycobacterium sp. | reverse complement strand
TTCGATGCTGCGCATCCTGCCGTCCGACCGGACGAGTTCATTCCGGCTGGACTATGTGGACGTCGACCACCGTGAAATGTCCGTCGACGCCGTGGGACCGGTGTGGGGTCCCGAGGCGATCGAGGCTGCCAATCCGGATACGACGTGGCTTCATCTGGCGCCGCTGCTGCGCACCGACTTCCCGGCGGAGACGCTGGCCCTGCTCCACGCCAGGGGACACTGCATTGTCTACGACGGTCAGGGTCTCGTGCGCGCCGACCGGGTCGGCCCGATGGTGGTCGACGGGAACTTCTCGCCGGAACTGCTGCGTCACATCAGCGTGCTCAAGCTCGCCGAGGACGAGGCGGTGATCGTCGCCGACGGCCCGTTCGACGAGTCGACGGCCGCGCGCCTCGGGGTGCCCGAGATCCTGGTGACGTTCGGTTCGGAGGGGTGTGACGTCTACTCCGACGGCTCGGTCGTCCGTGTTCCGGCGGCGTGGCGGGTCGAGGGCGTGCAGACGACCGGCGCCGGCGACATGTTCACCGCCTGCTACACCGCGCACCGGGCCGCAGGCGCCGACAGCCGCCGCGCGGTCGAAGCCGCCAGTGAACTCGTCGCGCGTGAACTCGAGCAGCGTGTGCACACCGACTCGGGGCATCACTTTCCGGCCGCCCGGTAGTGCTAGCGGACAGCTACCGGCCGGTAACAATTTCCTTAGAGAAATCGTGTCGCAGCGACGTGACGAACGACACACTTTTGTCTCATCGAGTCGACGGGCATACCGCTGACCAGTGTGTACTTGCGTCCGTCACCTCGGCGTAACCGGCGTGTGCGGTAAAGGGTCGCCTAAGAGAAGTGGTTTAATCGGTACTGAGAGTGACACCAAATTCGATGGACGTTGAACGCGCTGGCGCGACCACTCCGCGACCGACGGATACGTCCGAAGATCAGCACGAGAGGTAGGGGTCGTGACGACGACCGGCGACGAGGCCAAGACGGAGGCACGCCAGAAGCTCGAGAAGGTTGTCATTCGATTCGCCGGCGACTCCGGCGACGGCATGCAGCTCACCGGCGACCGGTTCACCTCCGAGGCCGCATTGTTCGGCAATGACCTTGCCACGCAACCGAATTACCCCGCCGAGATCCGCGCACCAGCAGGCACCCTCCCCGGCGTCTCCTCGTTCCAGATCCAGATCGCAGATTACGACATCCTCACCGCGGGCGACCGTCCGGACGTTCTCGTCGCGATGAACCCGGCCGCGCTGAAGGCCAACATCTCCGACTTGCCCCGCGGCGGTCTCGTGATCGCCAACTCCGACGAGTTCAGCAAGCGCAACCTCGCGAAGGTCGGCTACGAGGCCAACCCGCTCGAAACCGACGAGCTCTCCGACTACGTGGTGCAGCCCGTCGCGATGACCACGCTGACGCTCGGCGCCGTCGAGTCGATCGGCGCCTCCAAGAAGGACGGTCAGCGGGCCAAGAACATGTTCGCCCTCGGCCTGCTGTCGTGGATGTACGGCCGCGAGCTCGAGCACAGCGAGGCGTTCATCCGCGAGAAGTTCGCGCGCAAGCCCGATATCGCCGAGGCCAACGTGCTGGCGCTGAAGGCCGGCTGGAACTACGGCGAGACCACCGAGGCGTTCGCCAGCACCTACGAGGTGGCTCCCGCGAAGCTCAAGTCGGGCGAATACCGACAGATCTCGGGCAACACCGCGCTGGCCTACGGTCTGATCACCGCCGGTCAGCTGGCCGACATCCAGCTGGTGCTCGGCACCTACCCGATCACGCCGGCGTCGGACATCCTCCACGAGCTGTCCAAGCACAAGAACTTCAACATCCTCACCTTCCAGGCCGAGGACGAGATCGCGGGCATCGGCGCGGCCATCGGCGCCTCCTATGGCGGTGCGCTGGGCGTCACCAGCACGTCGGGCCCCGGCATCTCGCTGAAGTCGGAGGCGATCGGCCTCGCGGTGATGACCGAGCTCCCGCTGATCGTCATCGACGTCCAGCGCGGTGGTCCGTCCACCGGCCTGCCCACCAAGACCGAGCAGGCCGACCTGCTGCAGGCGATGTTCGGCCGCAACGGCGAGTCGCCGGTGGCGATCATCGCCCCGCGCTCACCGTCGGACTGCTTCGACGTGGCGGTCGAGGCGGCGCGCATCGCGATCACCTACCACACGCCGGTCATGATCCTGTCCGACGGCGCGATCGCCAACGGCTCTGAGCCGTGGCAGATTCCGGACGTCAGCACCTACGCATCGATCGACCATACGTTCGCGAAGACGGGCGAACCGTTCCAGCCGTACGCCCGCGACCCCGAGACGCTGGCGCGTCAGTTCGCCATCCCGGGCACACCGGGTCTCGAGCACCGCATCGGCGGACTCGAGGCGGCCAACGGTTCGGGCAACATCTCCTACGAGCCGAAGAACCACGACCTGATGGTGCGGCTGCGGCAGGCCAAGATCGACGGCATCGCGGTGCCCGATCTCGAAGTCGACGACCCGACCGGCGACGCCGAGCTGCTGATGCTCGGCTGGGGCAGCTCGTACGGTCCGATCGGCGAGGCGTGCCGCCGCGCGCGGCGCAAGGGCGTCAAGGTCGCCCACGCGCAACTGCGCAACCTCAACCCGTTCCCCGCCAACCTCGGTGAGGTGCTCCGCCGCTACCCGAAGGTGGTGCTGCCGGAGATGAACCTCGGCCAGCTGGCGCTGCTGCTGCGCGGCAAGTTCCTCGTCGACGTGCAGTCGGTGACCAAGGTCGAGGGCATGGCCTTCCTGGCGGACGAGGTCGAAGGCATCATCGACTCGGCCCTCGACGGAAGTTTGAACGAAAAGGAAAGCGACAAGGCCAAGTTCGCGCGGTTGGCGGCGGCCACTGTGGAATCTGGCGCGGGAGCAGACGCATGACTACAGCGAGAAGCGAAGCGGATCGCGCATCGGGACAGTTGATTGGGACCGACCTCGGTCTGACACTGGGCACCTCCGGTGTGCCGACCACCGACGAGCCCCAGAAGGGCAAGGACTTCACCAGCGACCAGGAAGTCCGCTGGTGCCCCGGCTGCGGTGACTACGTCATCCTCAACACGATCCGCAACTTCCTGCCCGAGCTGGGACTGCGGCGCGAGAACATCGCGTTCGTCAGCGGTATCGGCTGCTCGAGCCGGTTCCCGTACTACCTGGAGACCTACGGCTTCCACTCGATCCACGGCCGCGCCCCGACCATCGCCACCGGTCTCGCGCTGGCCCGGCCGGATCTGTCGGTGTGGGTCGTCACCGGTGACGGCGATGCGCTGTCCATCGGCGGCAACCACCTGATCCATGCCCTGCGCCGCAACGTGAACCTGACGATCCTGCTGTTCAACAACCGGATCTACGGTCTGACCAAGGGTCAGTACTCGCCGACCTCGGAGGTCGGCAAGATCACCAAGTCCACGCCGATGGGCTCGCTGGACTACCCGTTCAACCCGGTGTCGCTGGCGCTCGGCGCCGACGCCACGTTCGTCGGTCGCGCGCTCGACTCCGACCGCAAGGGTCTGTCGGAGGTGCTGCGCGCCGCGGCCGCGCACCGCGGCGCCGCTCTTGTCGAGATCCTGCAGGACTGCCCGATCTTCAACGACGGCTCGTTCGACGCGCTCCGCAAGGAAGGCGCCGAGGAGCGGCTGATCAATCTCAGCCACGGCGAGCCGATCACGTTCGGCGCCGACGGCGGCTACTGCGTGGTGAAGTCCGGCTACGGACTCGAGGTCGCCAAGACCGCCGACGTCTCGGCCGACGAGATCGTCGTCCACAACGCGCAGGTCGAGGATCCGGCGTACGCGTTCGCGCTGTCGCGGCTCTCCGAGCAGAACCTCGAGCACATGGTCACCGGAATCTTCCGGCAGGTGAGCAAGCCGACCTACGACGACGCGGCGCGACAGCAGGTCGCGTCGGCCCGCGACGCCAGGCCGCACGACACGGCGGCGCTGCAGGCCCTCCTCCGCGGTAAAGACACCTGGACCGTCGACTAATCTCCCTGACGTGACATCGCCTGTGCCGCTTGCTGCCGTCGTACTCGCGGGCGGCGCGTCCCGCCGGATGGGTCGCGACAAGGCCACCATGCCGTTCGACGGGTCGACGATGGTCGAACTCGTCGTCTCCGCGTTGAGCGCGCGCTGCTCGCCGGTGTTCGTGATCGCCGCGCCGGGCCAGCCGCTGCCCGAACTCCAAGCCGAGGTCCTGCGCGACGAGGTCCGGGGAGTGGGGCCCCTTCTCGCGACCGGACGCGGGTTGCGTGCTGCCGCCGATGCCGGCCGCGAGCTCGCATTCGTCTGCGCCGTCGACATGCCGCACATGACGACCGAACTGATCGACGAGCTCGCCGAGCACAGCGCCAGGCTCGGCGTCGACGTGGTGCTGCCGTGGGACGGTCGCGACCACTACCTGGCCGGCGTGTACCGCACCGAGTTGGCCGACCGCGCCGACGCGCTGGTCGCGCAGGGGGAGCGCAGTATGCGGGCGCTGGTGGACACCGTCGACACCCAGCGCATCGTGATGCCGACGCAGCGGGCGCTGACGAACGTGAACACCACCGCCGACGTCTCTTAGGCCCGGCGCGGTAATTAGCACCGGTAAAGAACTCAGCAAACTCCTGAGCTTCTGTTAGCCTGCCTCATCATTTCGATGCTGGCCCTGTTGGATGGTCTGCCGCCGACCCCGCTTGCCCGCAGATCGTGATCTGCGGATCATGGCCGGGTTCGGCCACTGACTGAAATATGCTGTCATGCTGTGTGTCTGGGCCTACGGCCCTCGAAGTGGTTGTCGACATTGCGAAGACGTGAGCGCCACGGGGGGATACCGATTGGCGGCAATGCGATGACAGCCGAGGTCGTCACCATGCCGCGTCTGAGTAGGCGAGGATCACGACGGCAGAAGCTCATTGATACGCCAAAAGTGGTTACAGAAAGCACTATTCGCGCTCATTGCAACTCTGAACGGTCATCGACCCCAGCAAGGTTCACACTCCGAATCCGCGAAAAATGTTGTCATCCAATGCATGTCGCACGCCATGATCAAAATGCCTGGCAGCGAACCGCTTCAGGGTCAACCGTACGAAAAAGCCTGATAGGGCGCCGAACTGGGTGTTTCGGAGCCAGATCGTTGAACTGTCAACCGTTTTAA
>DATEIG010000129.1:0-10855 GCA_035279185.1 Mycobacterium sp. | reverse complement strand
GCGCGATTTGAAGCGGTTCACCCAGATGCCTCCTGCTCGGCCGACGCGTTCGACTATGCACAGTAGTAGGTGGCGGTTGGCGGCGGTAGCTGAGGTCTCGACGTTGCCGGCTCGCGTTTGCGAGAAATCATCCACAGCCACGTGAGAGGGGCCGCGTGGTGGTCGCTGAGACGGTCAGTCCTTGCACGTATTCGCCACTGTGTCAACCCCTAGTGTTCACCTGCGGTGCCCCTGACCTGCACCGTTGTGCGGCACCAGTCAGAGCGCCGTGTTAGCATGGAGTATCGAAAGGGGCTCGAAACAGATGAATTTTCAGGTCGGAGACACCGTTGTCTATCCACACCACGGTGCCGCATTGATCGAGGCGATCGAAACCCGGACCATCAAAGGCGAGCAAAAAGAATATCTCGTCTTGAAGGTCGCCCAGGGAGATCTCACGGTCCGAGTCCCCGCCCAGAACGCTGAGTATGTCGGTGTCCGCGACGTCGTCGGCCAAGAAGGCCTCGACAAGGTGTTCCAGGTGCTCCGCGCACCGCACACCGAAGAGCCGACGAACTGGTCGCGCCGCTACAAGGCCAACCTCGAGAAGCTGGCCTCCGGCGATGTGAACAAGGTTGCCGAGGTTGTTCGCGACCTGTGGCGTCGCGATCAGGAACGTGGTCTGTCCGCAGGCGAGAAGCGGATGCTGGCGAAGGCCCGGCAGATCCTCGTCGGCGAACTCGCGCTCGCCGAGAACACCGATGACGCCAAGGCGGAGATCATCCTCGACGAGGTTCTCGCCGCCGCGTCCTGACCCATGAGCACGGTCGCCGTCGTCCCGGCCGCAGGGTCGGGGGAACGGTTAGCTGCCGGTGCGCCGAAGGCATTCGTCAACCTGGGCGGTCGCCCGATGTTGGAGCGTGCTCTCGAGGGCCTGCGTAACTCAGGCGTCGTCGACAGCATCGTCGTCGCTGTGCCACCCAAACGGACCGATCAGGCCAAGCTCGTCTTCGGCGGTGACGCGGTCATCGTCGCCGGTGGATCGGATCGCACGGAATCCGTCCGGCTCGCGCTGGCAGCAGTCGGCGACGCGGAGTTCGTCCTCGTCCACGATGCGGCACGGGCACTGACGCCACCGGCGCTGATCGCTCGCGTGGTGGCGGCTCTGCAGGCAGGCCATCCCGCAGTGATACCTGCGCTGCCCGTCAGCGACACCATCAAGGCCGTCGACGCCAACGGGGTCGTGCTCGGCACGCCCGAGCGGTCAGGCCTTCGCGCCGTGCAGACTCCGCAGGGCTTCCAGACGGAACTCTTGCGCCGTGCCTACGAGCGGGCCACGGCCGGGGGCTTCACCGACGACGCCTCGGTCGTCGAGGCGACGGGCACGCCCGTTCAGGTGGTCGAGGGAGACCCGCTGGCGTTCAAGATCACCACGCCGAACGACCTCCTGCTCGCCGAAGCCCTGCTCGGAGCGAGCGCGTGAGCATCCCGCGGGTGGGCCTCGGTACCGACGTGCATCCCATCGAGGCGGGCAGGCCGTGCTGGCTGCTCGGGCTGCTCTTCGAGGACGCGGACGGATGCGCCGGGCACTCCGACGGCGACGTGGCCGCCCACGCGCTCTGCGACGCGCTGCTCAGCGCGGCGGGGCTCGGCGACATCGGCGGCGTCTTCGGCACCGACGATCCGCGCTGGGCAGGCGTCAGCGGCGCCGACATGCTGCGCCATGTGCACGGGTTGCTGGGAGCCGAGGGCTATCGGGTGGGCAATGCCGCCGTCCAGGTCATCGGTAACAGGCCCAAGGTGGGACCCCGGCGGGTCGAGGCCCAGCAGGTGCTCTCGTCGCTTCTCGAGGCCCCTGTGTCGGTTTCTGCGACGACCACGGACGGCCTCGGGCTGACGGGACGCGGCGAGGGATTGGCCGCCATCGCCACCGCTTTGGTCATCGGCGCCGAATAGGCCGGTAAGCTGGCCCGTCGTGACCGATCCGCGCACGCGAGGAGCGAAAGAGTCCCCGCGCACGCAAGGAGCGAAAGAGTCCTTGCGGTTGTACGACACGATGACGGGCGCTGTCCGTGACTTCGTGCCCGTGCGCGACGGCCACGCCTCGATCTATCTCTGCGGCGCAACCGTGCAGGGGCTGCCCCACATCGGCCACGTCCGCAGCGGGGTGGCGTTCGACGTGCTGCGGCGCTGGCTGATGGCCAAGGGCTACGACGTCGCGTTCATCCGCAACGTCACCGACATCGACCACAAGATCCTCAACAAGGCCGCGGACGAGGGCAGGCCGTGGTGGGAGTGGGCCGCCACCTTCGAGCGCGCCTTCTCGGCCGCCTACGACGCACTCGGCGTGCTGCCGCCGTCCGCGGAACCGCGCGCGACGGGCCACATCACCCAGATGGTCGAGCTGATCGAGCGGCTGATCGCCGACAAGCACGCCTACGCCGCGGGCGGCGATGTGTACTTCGACGTGCTGAGCCTGCCCGACTACGGCAAGCTCTCGGGCCACAGGATCGACGACGTGCACCAGGGCGAGGGCACGGCCACCGGGAAGCGCGACCAGCGGGACTTCACCCTGTGGAAGGGCGAGAAGCCCGGCGAGCCGTCGTGGCCGACGCCGTGGGGCCGCGGCAGGCCGGGCTGGCACACCGAATGCGTCGCGATGTGCGAGGCGTACCTGGGCGCCGAATTCGACATCCACGCCGGCGGGATGGATCTCATCTTCCCGCACCATGAGAACGAGATCGCCCAGGCCGAGGCCGCGGGTGACCGGTTCGCCCGTTTCTGGCTGCACAACGGCTGGGTCACCATGGGCGGCGAGAAGATGAGCAAGTCGCTGGGTAACGTGCTCGCGATTCCCGCAGTGCTGCAACGGGTTCGGCCCGCCGAGCTGCGCTACTACCTGGGTAGCGCGCACTACCGGTCGATGTTGGAGTTCTCCGAGACCGCGCTTCAGGACGCGGCGAAGGCCTACACGGGTCTGGAGGACTTCCTGCATCGGGTCCGCAACCGGGTCGGTGCGGTGGAGATCGGTGAGTGGACGCCGGCGTACGCGGCCGCACTCGACGACGACCTCTCCGTGCCGATCGCGCTCGCGGAGGTCCACGCCGCCCGCGCCGAGGGCAACCGGGCGCTCGAGGCCGGTGACCACGAGACGGCGATGGCGCGCGCCGGTTCGATACGCGCCATGATGGCCATCCTCGGCTGTGACCCCCTCGATGAGCGCTGGGAGTCGCGCGACGAGACGTCCGCGGCGTTGGCGGCCGTGGATGTGTTGGTGCAAGCCGAGATCCAGCGACGTCAGGATGCCCGCGAACGCAGGGACTGGGCGGAGGCCGACGCGATACGGGATCGGCTCAAGAAGGCGGGTGTCGAGGTCACCGACACCGCCGACGGGCCGCAGTGGACGCTTCTCGACGGGTACTCCAAGTAGATGGCCGGGAATTCACAACGCCGAGGCGCTGTCCGCAAGGCAGGCACCAAGAAGGGGCCGAAGGTCGGGTCGGGCGGCGTTCGCCGACGCGGGCTGGAGGGCAAGGGGGCGACCCCGCCCGCGCACATGCGGCCCAACCACCCTGCCGCCAAGCGCGCGAAAAAGGCTGCGCAGCAACAGCGCAGCGCGCCGAAACGCACCGACGACACCGAGGTCGTGCTCGGCCGGAACCCGGTGCTGGAATGCCTGCGCGCCGGTGTGCCCGCCACGGCGTTGTATGTGGCGCTCGGTGCGGACGCCGACGAGCGGCTGACCGAATCGGTGCGGCGCGCAGCCGATGCGGGCATCTCGATCCTCGAAGTGCCGCGCAGCGACCTCGACCGCCTCAGCAACAACGGGCTGCACCAGGGGATCGGTTTGCAGGTCCCGCCGTATCAGTACACGCACCCCGACGATCTGCTCGCCGCTGCGACGTCGGACAGCGCGCCCGCGCTGCTGGTCGCGCTTGACAACATCTCAGACCCACGCAACCTCGGGGCCATCGTGCGATCGGTCGCCGGGTTCGGCGGCCACGGCGTGCTGATTCCGCAGCGGCGCTCCGCGTCGGTCACCGCTGTCGCCTGGCGCACCAGCGCGGGTGCCGCGGCGAGGCTGCCCGTCGCCAGGGCGACGAATCTCAATCGGACACTGCAGAACTGGCACGACGCCGGGCTGACGGTGGTCGGTCTCGACGCCGACAGCGACACCACGCTCGACGACCTGGACGGCACCGACCCGATCGTTCTGGTGGTCGGCTCCGAGGGCAAGGGCCTCTCGCGGCTGGTGCGCGAGAACTGCGATGCTGTGGTGTCGATCCCGATGGCCGGGCCGACGGAGTCGCTCAACGCCTCGGTGGCGGCAGGCGTCGTGCTCGCCGAGATCGCGCGTCAGCGCAGGGGTTAGCCGACAGGGGCCGTCGAACTACACGCCGAACACCGCGATCCCGAGCCAGAGGCCGAGCACCGCGGCGACCAACGTCAGCGGTGTGGTGATGAGGCCGATACGGCTGAACTCACCGAAACCGGCGGACATATCCCGGCGCACGACGCTGCGCCACAACAGGTTCGCCAACGACCCCACGTACGTCAGGTTCGGCCCGATGTTCACACCGAGCAGCATCGCCAGCACCGCGGCAGGCCCGGACGCCGCAACCAACGGCAGCAGCACGAGGGTCGCGGGCAGGTTGTTGACGACGTTGGACAACACCGCCGCCACGGCCGCGATACCGAGCAGGGCCAGCAGGCTCGATCCCTCCGGCAGCACTCGATGCATCGCGGACTCGAGGCCGTGCAGCATCAACCCGTTGACCACCACGCCAAGGCACAGGACGAACACGAGGAAGGGGACATCGGCCGCTCGTGCGATGCGGACCACCGACGTTTCCCGCCGGGCCAGCGCCCGCACACCCAGCACGACGACACCTGCCAGCGCGGCCCACGCGGGTGAGAGGCCCAGCAGCGACATGACGGCGAACCCGACCAGCGTCAGAGCCAGCACCACCAGCACAAAGATCGGTACCCGCACGGACTCGGTCGTCGGGTCCGGATCGGGTCGCACCTCGAGATCGCGCGTGAATACCCAACGCAAGAGGATGAACTCGACGATGACGGCCGCCACCCACGACGGCGCCATCACCGCGGTGAAGTGGACGAACGACAGGCCCGCGGCGGTGAATGCCAACAGATTGGTCAGGTTCGACACCGGTAGAAGCAGCGACGCCGTGTTGGCCAGGTGTGCGGTGGCATAGGCGTGCGGCCTGGCGGGCACCCGCAGTGTCCGCGCCGTCGCCAGCACCACGGGGGTCAGCAGCACGACGGTGGCGTCGAGGCTCAGGACGGCCGTCGTCACCGCGCCGATCACGAACACCCGCACCAGAAGGCGCGTGGTGCGCCCGTTGGCCGTTGCCGCCATCGCCGCGCCCGCCGCCCGAAAGAGGCCCTCGTCGTCGCACAGCTGCGCCAGCACGAGCACGGCGGCCAGAAAGAGAACCACTGGAAGCAGTTCTCCCACTTCGTGAATGGCCGCGCGCCACGGAACGACGCCGACCGCGACCAGCAACCCGGCCGCGGGCAGCGCCGCGACCGCCTCGGGCCATCCCCGTGGTTTGACCATCGCGAACACCAGCACGACGGCCAGCGCGACGATCGCGAGCGTCAGCGCCACGGGTCAGCGCGCTGCCACAGCGTCGGTAGGTGAAGCGGGATGCCGTCGTCCTCGGCGAGCGCGGTGAGCACACGCATCGATACGTCGAGGTCGTCGCCGGCGTAGGGAAGCGCGCGCAGCGGCTTGGTCAGCGGTCGGAAGAAGTCGTCCCAATGCGTCAGCACGACCCGGCGTGCGCCGACGGTCCTCACCGTCTCGGTCCAGTAGTCGACGAGATAACGCTCGGGCTGCACGCCGAGCTGACCGATGCCGAGATAGACGACGTCGGCGCGGTATCCGGCAAGTGCGCCGGGCGCGAAGCCCGCGCTTCCGACGATGAGCAACCGTCGGTCGGACGGCCGATGATGCACGAGCGTCGACCATGCCTCGCCGCACTTGTACGCGGCCGCCTTGACCGGAGGCACGACCGGCGCGGTGATCACCCCCGGAAAGCGGTCAGGGGGACAGTGTTTCGCCTCGACCAACGTCACCTCGTAGGCGCCGAGTGTGACGGCCTCGCCCGGGTTCGCGACGACGACGCGGTCGTCGGGAAGACCTCCGCCGATCCCCACCTGTGCCGCCGACGTCCCGCCGACGATCGCCGCTCCGGTGCGCCGCGCGACGACGGCCGAGTCCATCGCATGGTCGAAGTGGGTGTGCACCGGCAACACCGCCTCGAGTCGGTCGACACCCAACCGCTCGAGGCAGCCGTCGATGCGCGCGGGAGACGGCGCGATCTGCCGCAGGCCGACGGTGGCCAGGCCCGGCCGGGAGAAGAAGCCGTCGGTCATCAGAGCCGAGGAGCCGTCGTCGACCAACATCGTGGTGACCCCGGCCCACGTCACCGTCAGCGGCGCATCGCCCATGGCTTCCGGTGTGTCGAAACGGCGTTCGTAGTCGCCGAGGTTCGGTCGTCCGGGCTTCAGTCGCATCAGACGAACGCCGCCAGTTCGACGCCCTCATCGACGAGGCGGGCGCGGACCGCGGTGGCGATCTCCACCGCGCCGGGCGAATCACCGTGCACGCACACGGATTCGACGGTGATCGGAATCGTCGACCCGTCGACGGCGACCACGCGCCCCGACCGCACCATCGACGACACCCGATCGGCGATCTCACCGGGATCGTGGAGGACGGCGTTGCGTTCCCGCCGGGACACGAGTTGGCCGTCGGGTCGATAGGACCGCTCGGCGAACGCTTCCGGCACCGTCCGCAGGCCGAGCCGCTCCGCCTCCGCGAAGAACACCGAACCCGCCAGTCCGAGCACGGGCAGTCCCGGATCGACGGCATGCACCGCCTCGGCGACCGCACGGGCCTGATCGTGGTTGTTGACGATCGTGTTGTACAGCGCGCCATGGGGTTTCACATAGGTAACCGATGACCCGGCGACGTGCGCCAGCGCCTGCAGTGCGCCGATCTGGTAGACGACGTCGGCAGTCAGGTCGGCGGACGCGATGTCGATGAACCGCCTGCCGAACCCGGCCAGATCGCGGTAGCCGACCTGCGCGCCGATCCGTACCCCGTTCTTCGCAGCCTCCTCACAGCTGTGACGAAGCGTGGTCGGGTCACCGGCGTGGAAGCCACACGCGACGTTGGCACTGGTGACGAGGCCGAGCATGGCGTCGTCGTCACCGAGCTGCCACGTCCCGAAGCTTTCGCCGAGATCGGCGTTGAGGTCGACGGAGACCATGCCGCCAGCCTAGATGGCACGCTGGAGACGTGAACGGACGGCGTGACGATGTGTTGATCACCGCAAGCCAACTGTCCGCCTCGCTGGCCGCAGGCGACGACGTGACGATCCTCGATGTGCGGTGGCAGTTGGCCGAACCCGACGGGCGCGGCGCCTACGAACGAGGGCACATCCCCGGCGCGGTGTACGTGTCGCTCGAGGACGAGCTCACCGACCATCCGGTCGCAGGCCGCGGACGGCATCCGCTTCCGACGGGCCGTGCCCTCGAAGCCGCCTGCCGCCGGTGGGGTGTCCGCGACGGCGTCCCCGTCGTCGTCTACGACGACTGGAACCGGGCCGGCTCGGCACGCGCATGGTGGGTGCTGACGGCTGCGGGAATCGAGGACGTCCGTGTCCTCGACGGCGGGCTCGCCGCATGGACCGGTCCGCTCGAGGAAGGGTCAGCCGCGCCGCAACCCGGCGATGTCACCGTCCCCTACCCGGACCTGTACGCGGGCGCGCTTCCCACGCTGTCCGCGGAAGAGGCGATCGCGGTCGAGACGCTGCTCGACGCCCGGGCGCCCGAACGCTTTCGCGGCGACGTCGAACCGATCGACCCTGTCGCCGGACACATTCCGGGAGCCCGCAACGTGCCCAGCACCGGTCTGCTCGCCGACGACGGCACGTTCCTGACGCAGGCCGAGCTCGTGAAGCGGCTGGACGCCTCTGGCGATGTCGGCGCCTACTGCGGGTCCGGCGTCACCGCATCGGTGCTCGTCGTCGCGCTGGCGACGCTCGGTGTCGATGCGGCCCTGTACCCGGGGTCGTGGTCCGAATGGTCATCTGCGCCAACGAGACCCGTCGAAACGGGTTAGTACGACCGAGCGGTCCTGATGCGGCTGCCGACCAGCCAGCAGATCACGAAGATCGCGAACGAGATCGTCGTGACGAACACGGACACCGGCACGCCCGGCGCGAGCGACAGCAGGATGCCTCCGACAGCCGATATCTCGGCGAACACCACGGACGCGGCGATGGTCGCGGCCGGCGAGACGAACACCCGGGCTGCCGCCGCGGCAGGCGTGATCAGCAGCGACATCACCAGCAGCGCGCCGACGATCTGCACACCTTGTGCGGCGACCACGCCGACCAGTGCGGCGAACACGATGCCCATCGCGCGAACCGGCACGCCGCGCGCCGCCGCAACCTCGGGGTCGACGGTGGAGAACAGCAGCGGTCGGTAACAGAAGGCGAGCACCACCGTCACCACCACGGTGACGACGGCGAGCAGTGCCAGCCCCGAGTAGCCGACGCCGACGATCTGTCCGGTCAGCAGTGCGAAGCTGGTACCGGTGCGGCCGGGATACAGGTGGATGAACAGCACCGCGAGGCCGAGCCCGAACGCGAGCACCACGCCGATCGCCGAATCGCGCTCGCGCGCACGCTGCCCCAGAATTCCGAACAGCACGGCTGCCAACGCGCTGCCCACCAGCGCGCCGAGGCCGACGTTGAGTCCGGTGAGCAATGCGAAAGCCGCTCCGGTCAATGACAATTCGCTCGACCCGTGCACGGCGAACGACATCTGGCGCATCACGATGAACGGCCCGATCAATCCCGCCACGAGGGCGAGCAGCGCGGCCGCGAGCAACGCCTGCTGAACGAAGTCGCGGCCGAGCAGGTCGGCGGTCACGTCGAAGGCGAACAGATGCGAGAGAAGGTCTGCGAGCCGGTCATTCATGGGTGTGCCCACTCGTGTGGCCGGAGTGGTCGATGTGCTCGCCGACGACCACGAACCGACCGTGCACCTTCACGACCTGGATGTCGGCGCGGTAGAGCTCCGAGAGCGTCTCGGACGTCATCACCTCGTCGACGGTGCCGACGCGGAACCGCCCGTCGACCAGGTACAGCACCCGATCCACGTATGGCAGAACAGGATTGACCTCGTGGGTGACGAACAGCACCGCGGTCTCGGCATCGCGCCTGCGCTGGTCGATGAGCGCGGAGACCAGCCGCGCGTTGGCCGGGTCCAGGTTGAGCAGCGGCTCGTCGCACAGCAGCAGCACGGGGTCGCTGGCGAGCGCTTGGGCGATGCGAATTCGCTGAAGCTCGCCGCCCGACATCACGCCGACGGGGACAGCGGCAAGGCGGTCGGCGTTGACCTGGCGCAGTGCGGTGTCCACCGCTGCGCGCCGCCGCGACCGCTCGGCCGGCCGCAGGCTGGTCACGCCCCAGCGGTGCCCGTCGAGGCCGAGGCCGACAAGGTCGCTGCCGCGCAGCGTCAGGCCGGGATCAATCGCGCGATGCTGCGGGACGTAACCGATGAGGTCGCTGCCCTCGGTGACGGGTCGGCCCGCGACCGTGGCGGTGCCCGAGGACAGCGGAAGCTGGCCGAGGAGCACTTTGAGCAGCGACGTCTTACCGGTTCCGTTCGGCCCCAGCACCGCGATGAACTCACCTGCCCGGACCGCCAGATCGAGTTCGTCCCAGAGCACCCGGTTGCCGAAGGCCAGCCGGGCACCCTTCAGTTCGACGACGTCAGCAGCGGCCACCACGCCACTATCGGTTCGTCTGCGGCGCTTTGTCGAATTGCCGCGCGAGTTCGTCGGCGGTGTCGCGCTGCCACGTGAGGTAGTCGACGCCCTCGGGCAGCGTTTCGGTGACGGTGACGACCGGCAGCGACGCGCGCTGCGCCGCCTCCCGGATCTGTGTGGTGGCCGCGGTCTCGGTCTGCGGGTTGAACAACAGCACCGACACCTGCCTGGTGTCGATCATGTCGAGCATCGCGGCGACATCGGCGGGCGACGGATCGTCACCCTCTTCGACGGCGCTGGCGAAGCCCGGCGGGGTGCGGTCGGCGATCCCGGCGTTGCGCAGCAGGTAGTACGCGACCGGCTCGGTGGCGATGACGGAGCCGGACGGGTGTGCCTTGCCGATCGCCCGCTCCGAGGCTGCTATCTCGTCGGCCTGTTGAGCGAATGTGGCTGCGTTGGCACGATATTGGTCGGCGTGTGCCGCGTCGATCTCGCTGAGTCGCTTGGCTATTTCCCCGGCGACGGCCTTGGCCACCCCGACGTCGTAGAAGACGTGCTCGTTGGCAGGCTCCGAGGAGTTGCGCAGTGAATAGGCGTCGACCGCGTCGATCTCGGGGTCGCCTGCCAGCACGTCGTCGACCCAGTGGTCGTAACCGCCGCCGTTGTAGACCACCAGGGATGCGTCGGTGATCACAGCGACATCGCCCGGCGTGGCCTCGAAGGAATGCGGGTCGGCGTTGGCGCCGGTTTCGATCGATTTGACCGCCGCGTGCTCGCCGGCGACCGCATGGGCCACGCTTCCCCACACGTCGGTGGTCGCGACGACGGACACCGCGCCGTCGTCATGCCCGGACTGCGCGCCCGAGCAGCCTGCGACGGCGACCGCCGCCACGGCCAGTCCGACTGCCAAGGTGATCGCGGACGTGCGCACTTACCCTCCTAATACAAATGAAAACCGTTTCCAATAACTTTAGCCCACGCGGCTGCGCTGCGCGAATGGCGATGTCGGCTACCGTCACAACATGTCGAGAAGCCCCACGCCAAGGCGGCGGGCGACTCTGGCCT
>DATEIG010000128.1:0-4170 GCA_035279185.1 Mycobacterium sp. | reverse complement strand
ACGCTGCGCAAGGTCATCGACACCGGAGATGTCAGTTACGCGCAGTACATCCTTCCCGTGGTCGTCGTCCAGGCGATGATCTTCGCGGCGATGACGACAGCCGACCGCGCGGCCCGTGATCATCTGAGCGGCATGGGTGTTCGGCTGCGCTCGCTTCCGATGCTCGCGCTGGTGCCCGTCACCGCACGGATGCTCTCCGCGCTCATCCGGGCCGCCGTCTCGCTGACCGCGGCGATCGGAGTCGGATACGCGTTCGGGTTTCGGTTCACCGGCGTCGCGCATACCGCGGCATTCGTCGGCATAGCGCTGGTCCTCTCGCTGGCGCTGTCACTCGGCGCGGACGCGATGGGCTCCGTCGCGAGCAGCGTCGAGGCCGCGGGTCAGATGCTGCTGGTCCCCCAACTGCTGCTCGTCATGTTGTCCACCGGCATCGCCCCGGCCGACGCGTTTCCTTCCTGGCTGGGGCCGTTCGTCCGCAATCAGCCGGTGTCCGTCATCTCCGCCGCACTGCGAGATCTGGCGGCCGGTGACATGAACCAACGCTCTCTGGTGATCGCCGTAGCCTGGTGTGCGGGGCTTCTCGTGGTCTTCGGGGCGATCGCCGTGCGCATGCAGAGGCGCTCCGCATGAGCGCCCATGCCGCACTGCGCAGTTCGCTTCTGTCACAGACACTTCTGACCGCGGGTCGCCTGCTCACCCGATGGCGCCGGGAGCCCGCCGTGCTTGTGCAGGCGCTGCTGTTCCCCACCTTTCTGCTGGTGGTCTACAAGCTGGTGATCGGCGAATCGATCCTGAACCTGACCGGCAGTGACAGCCTCTACGGCCTGGTCCCGATGTCTGCCGTCACCGGTGCCCTGTTCGGCGCGATCGGTACCGGCGTCGCGATCCCCGACGAGCGCGAGTCCGGGCTGCTCAGCCGTCTCTGGGTGCTGCCGGTGCACCGGGCCAGCGCCTTGACGGGTCGCATTCTCGCCGAGGCGGCGCGCACGCTGATCGGAGCCGTCGCGATCACCGCCGTCGGTGTGGCGATGGGGCTGAAGTTCACCAACGGCGCGGCGGCGATCGCCGGATTCGTCTGCGTGCCAGTCCTGGTGATCGTCGGGTTTTCGGCCGTCGTCATCGCACTGGCGGTGGGCGCCGACGGACGCAACACCGTCACCGGGTTGGCTGCCGTGTGCTTCCTGCTTCTGTTCTTCAACACCGGCATGGTGCCGCTGGAGGTGTTCCCCGGCTGGCTGCAGCCCGTCGTGCGGGCGCAGCCGATGTCACCGGCGATCGAGACGATGCGCGCGCTCGCCGAGGGCGGTGCGATAGCGGTGCCGCTCGGGCAGACCCTCGCGTGGACAGCGGGCCTGCTCGCGGTGTTCGGACCGTTGGCGGTGCGCGGCTATCGGGCGGCGGCAGAAGGTGGCCGCTAAGCCTCGGCGGCCTTCAGTCAGAGGCAGTGGCCACGTCCACCGCGCGGTCGGCGTTGGCGAGCAGTCGCCGCAGCCTCTTCGGCCACCAGAACATCTCGAAGAGCAGCATCACGAGATAGATCGCCGACACGATCAGGTTGCCCCATGACCCGAAGATCCCGTCGTAGACGGCGGTGGCGACGGCGACCGCGAGGATGAACCAGATCAGCCATCTGAACCACCTGCTCTGATGCGCTGCGTCGTGGAGGCCGTCGCGGTAGTCCGTCAGCGCGGGCACGAGCGCTGGGTCGTCGACACGCAGGCCTGTTCGCGCCGCGCGCGCCACGCGCTCGCGGTCCGGACCGCTGAGCGTCGCTGCGCTCGGCCATTGCCGCGACATCCGGCGCGCCATCCAGCCGCCGTACACCACGAACAGCGCGACGAAAGCGATGATGCCGACGTAGAGGACTCCTGAGTCGATCCACGCGAGCGCGCCAAGAAAGCTGCCGACGCCGACACCGAGAAGCAGCCCGCGAATGACGGGGCCGAATCGCCATACGAAGGCAGGCACCGTGACCATGCCCCGATTGTGACCGTCCTGTCGCCTGAGGCGACGCGAATTCAGCGCATCAGACGTCGCGTTCCTGCCACGGTCGCAGGAACAACGTCGCGACGATGCTTATCGCGGCGGTGGCCACCAGGTACGTGCACGCCAGCCACGGGGACTTGTCGGCCACGGCGATCAGCGCCGTCAGGATCAGCGGTGTCAGTCCCGACGCGTAGACACCCGAGAGCTGATACACCGTCGACAAACCCGTGTACCTGATGCGGGCGGGATACAGCGACGCGTAGAGCGTGCCCTGTGCCCCGTAGAACCAGGCGTGAATGATGCCGAAAACCAACACCATTCCAATCGCGTAGGCAGTGATGCTCCCGGTGTTGAAGACGGCGAAGACGGGAAACACCGCAAGCGCGTAGGCGCCGATCCCGCTCGCATACACCACGCGGGCGCCGAACCGGTCGACCAGCAGGCCCGACGCCGGCAGCAGCGCCGCCATCACGAGCGCGGACGCGGTGACGGCAATGAGGACGGGAACCCGCTCGAGGTGCAGCGTCCCTGTCGCGTAAGAGATCGCGAACACACCCCACGTGTTGAACGCAGCGCCCTCGCCCCACCGGGACAGCAGGCCGAGCACCGTCGACCGAAGATGCGGCGGCCGGAACACCTCCCGCACCGGCACGGCCGCACGGTCGTCGCTGTCGCGGATCTTCTCGAACTCCGGTGTCTCGGCGGCTTTCAGCCGGACGATCACCCCGAAGACGACGAGCACGATGCTGATCAGAAACGCGATGCGCCAGCCGTAGGACTCGAAGGCGTCGTCGGGCAGCGCGATCTGCAGGAGCGCGAACACACCGGTGCCCAGCGCGAGCCCGAGCGCCAGCCCGACTTGCGGGACGCTGCCCGCGAAGCCGCGGCGCCGCGCCGGGCTGTGCTCGACCGCCAGCAATATCGCCCCCGCCCACTCACCGCCGAGGGCGAACCCCTGCACAATGCGCAACAGCAGCAGCAGGATCGGCGCGAGCACCCCGATCTGCGCCGCGGTGGGCAGCAGCCCCATCAGCGCGGTGGCACCGCCCATCAGGAACATCGTCAGCGCCAGCGTCTTCTTGCGGCCGATGCGGTCTCCCACATGGCCGAACACGAACCCGCCGATCGGGCGGACGACGAAGCCGACGGCGAAGGTGGCAAACGACAGGAGCGTGCCGACCAACGAACTCTGATCCGGGAAGAACGCGTGGTTGAAGACCAGGCTGGCGGCGGTGGCGTAGAGGAAGAAGTCGTACCACTCGATCGTGGTGCCCACGAGGCTGGCCAGCAGTGCGGTGCGGACCGTCGGGTCGAAACCGCGTTGTTTCTCCTCGGAGCCGTCCGTGGCGAGTTCGGGTGTCGATGTCACGCTGATCGACCATCCCGTCGCCCGGCCATGCCGAGAAGGGTTGCACGCGCAATGAGCAAAAGCCGGTCGGCCGTCCAATTGTGCGGAGTGCGCCCCCGTCAGCAGCGTCCACGCCACACTGACGCTCATGCCGGACCAGACCGATGTGAGCACCGTCACCAAGCAGGGGCGCAGCGGGCGCATGCAACCGTTCGACATGACCGGCGTCGTGCGCACCGACGACGGGGTGCTGCGCTACTCGGGCCTGCCACGCTCCCTGCTCGACATGTTGCGGGCGTCTGTCGAACGACATCCCGATCGCGAATCGATCGTCGTCCTCGGCGGAGAACGCATCACCTACGAACAACTGTGGGACCGTTCCGCCAGGGTGGCGGGCGGCCTGCGGGCGGCGGGCGTGGCGCCAGGCGATCGCGTCGCGAACCGTCACGGCAACAGCCTCGAGTGGTGTCTGGGCTTCTGGGGGACGTTGATGGCGGGCGCCGTGGTCGTGCCCGTCAACACCCGGTTCGCCGAAAGCGAGGTGCGCTACGTCGTCGACGACGCGGGCGCCGAAATCGTGTTGCATCCCGACGCGCCGCTGCCCGACGGGCCCGCTCACGTCACGCTCGACGCCGACGGGGACACCCTCGCAGCGCTTATGTACACCAGCGGCACCACGGGGTTCCCGAAGGGCGCGATGGTCTCTCACGAGAACTTCCTGTCGAACGTCGAGACCTGCATCCGGGCGTTGAAAACCCCTGTCGACATGCACATCCGGAACCTGATATCGGTGCCGCTGTTCCATGCCACCGGTTGCAACAGCCAGTTGCTGCCGA
>DATEIG010000127.1:0-7041 GCA_035279185.1 Mycobacterium sp. | reverse complement strand
ACGCGGATGCGGTCCCCGTCAGTGAGCGTGACGCTGGCCCGGATCCGCTCCCCGCCCACCTTGACTCCGTTGGCTGATCGGAGATCCGAGACGACGAAGCTGGTGCCGGTGTCGATGACGACGGCATGGTGGCGGCTGACGTTCGCATCGTCGAGGACGATGTCGTTGTCGGGCAGGCGGCCGATCCGCGTCGCGGCCGCGACAAGCGGATATTCATTGCCCGCCGCGTCGCGCAGCAGGGCGGCCGCGGATGCGCCACTGACGGCGGTGTGCCGGCCGAGCACGGTGGCGGTGTGGATCGCGGTGGTCCTCGCAACCCGCTTGACGTCCAACGGCTGCTGGCGCAGCACGCGTTCGTAGAGCGCCTGCACCGTCGGGCCGGGATCGATGCCGAGGTCCTCGGCGAGCGTGGTCTTCAACCGCCGATAGGCCGCCAGAGCATCGGATTGCCGCTCGGAGAGGTAGTAGGCCGTGATGAGCTGCGTCCACAGCGGCTCGCGATACGGGTGTTCGGCAGTGAGCGATTCCAGTTCACCGATCACGGCATAGCTTCGCCCGCAGGCGATCTCGGCCTCGGCGAGCGCGGTGTGCGCCAGCATCTTGTCTTCGGTGAGCGCGGTGGAGAACGCGTCGACGAACTGGAAGTCGCGCAGGTCCTCGAGCACGGACCCTCGCCATTGGGAGAGCGCCGCCGACAGGTGCCGGCTGGCCTGTTCGAACTTCCCCGCCGCCGCGGCCTGCACGCCCGCGTTCTTGTCGAATGCGAATCGGCCGATGTCGCAGGCACTTTCGGGGACGTTCAGCCGGTAACCGGGAGGCGCGCTGACCAAAGCGCTGCGGGAGTCCATGCCGATGCCGGCGAGCAGTTTGCGCAGATTCGACACGTAGGAGTGCAGGCTGGCCCGCGGATCGGGTGGCGGAACCTGCTCCCAGGCAGCTTCGATCAGTGCCTCGGTCCCCACCGGCCGGTTGCGGTTGATCAGCAGCATGGCGAGCACGGCCCGCTGCTTGGGGGTGCCGAGTGCCACCGCTGCGCCATCGACAGAGATCTGCAGCGGTCCCAACACGCCGAACTCGGCACCCTTCTCGGCCATCAGGAGCAATTGTGACGTGCCTGTGCGCCTCGTGGTGTAGACCTGAGTAGAACGTGTTCTAGTTTTGCGATCGTGGGAGGAATGACATGGGCCTTCGGGTCGTGCAGTGGGCCACCGGCGGCGTCGGCGTCGCGGCGATCCGGGGCGTGCTGGAGCACCCGGACCTCGAACTCGTCGGGTGCTGGGTGCACTCGCCGGACAAGGCGGGCCGTGACGCGGGTGAGCTGGCGGGCGTCGACCCGATCGGCGTGACCGCGACGAACAGCATCGACGACATCGTCGCCCTCGAGGCCGACGCGGTGATCTACACGCCGCTGATGGCCAACCCCGATGAGGTGGCCGCGTTGTTGCGGTCGGGCAAGAACGTCGTCACCCCCGTCGGCTGGCTGTATCCGAGCGAGCGCAGCGCGGCACCCATGCGCGAAGCGGCGCTGGCCGGCGGCTCGACGCTGCACGGCACCGGTTTGGCACCAGGAGGCATCAGCGAGAAGTTCCCGTTGCTGTTCTCGGCGTTCTCCACTGGCGTGACTTTCGTTCGTGCCGAAGAGTTTTCGGACCTCCGCTCCTATGAGGCGCCCGACGTCCTTCGCCACGTGATGGGGTTCGGCGAGTTTCCGGAGAAGGCCCTGACGGGGCCGGCGCAGAAGATGCTCGACAGCGGCTTCATCCAGGCGGTGAAGATGGTCGTCGCCCAGATGGGGTTCAACGCCGACCCGAAGATCCGCTCCACTCAGGAGACTGCGGTGGCGACCGCCCCGATTGACTCGCCGCTGGGGGTCATCGAGCCCGGCCAGGTCGCGGGCCGCAAGTTCCACTGGGAAGCTCTCGTCGACGGCGAGCCTGTCGTCCGCGTGACGGTGAACTGGCTGATGGGGGAGGAGAACCTCGACCCCGCATGGGGATTCGGACCGGAGGGACAGCGCTACGAGATGGAGGTGCGGGGGAATCCCGACCTGAACATCGTCGTGCACGGGTTCCACGCCAAGACCGGCGACGAAGGCCCCGACCTCGGCGTCGTCGGTACCGCCGCGCACTGCGTCAACTCGGTGCCCGCGGTGTGCGCGGCCGACCCCGGCATCCTGACCATGCTCGATCTCCCGCTCATCAGCGGCAAGGCGGCACCCGGGCTGGGCTGAAACTCCGCTGACAATTTGTGTCCTTTTCCCGTCGCGCGGCTGCCGGACTGCAAAGATCATGGCAGCAAGCCGCCTTGTTCGATCCCAGGAGCAAGCCATGACGATCCTGAAGAAGAGTTCGCCACTCGTGCTGTGTGCACTGGTGGTCGGGCTCACCGTAACGGCCCAGCCTGTCGTCGCCGGAGCCGATGTCTGCGCGTCGGCGGGGCGTCGCATCTCGGTGAGCGCGTGTGGAAGCATCGCCGACGCCGTCGCGCCGTACGTGCCGCCGCCTGCGTACTATGCGCCACTGCCCGAGGACTATGCCGCGCCGCCACCGCCCCCGCCACCGCCACCTCCGAACGTCAACGTGTGCGCCAACTTCGGCCGCCGTATCAGTGTCAGCGGCTGCGTCTAACCACGAGCCGCATGCCCAATACCGATCCGAATAGTGAAGGAGCGCAACAGATGCCCATCACCCGAGGCCTAGTGCGCGGCGTCGCCGCCCTTGGCGTGGCCGTTTCACTGGCAACCGCGGCGCCGGCCGCCGCAGACGAGCCGCCGCCACCCAATTGCACCGCAGCTGACCTGGCGGGTGTCCTGACCGGCGTCTCCGCTTCGATGACGGCGTACCTCTTCTCGCATCCCGACGTCAACGACTTCTACACCAGCCTCAAGGGGAAGTCGCGGGACGAGCAGCGTCAGGCCGTGCAGACTTATTTCGATGCCAATCCTCAGACGGCGGCGGAGGTTCGAGCGATCCGGGCGCCGTCGGTCGAGTTCCGTGACCGCTGCGACGCGGAGTTGCCGGAATAAGCTCAGATCATGACGAAGCCGTTGGTGGTCGAGCAGTCCCGCACGATTCCGATGGGTCAGGCGGCGGTCTTCCGCGACATGGTGCCGATGCCGCTGCCCGACCTGTTCGGCAAGTGGTACGGCCCGATTCCGCCGATCAAGGAAACCCGCGACCAGACCGGCGACTGGGATGCCGTCGGGCAGTCCCGCACCGTCGTCCTCGTCGGCGGAGGCAGCATGCGCGAGGAGCTCACGCAGTTCGACGCGCCGCACTCGTTCGGCTACACGCTGTCCGACGTGACGGGACCGCTGTCGCCGCTCGTCGATCACGTCGAGGGTGTATGGCTCTTCGAGCCGATCGGCAACGGCACCGAGGTGACATGGCGATGGACGATTCATCCCCGTAGCGCGCTGACCGCGCCGCTGCTACCGGTCTTCGGATGGTTGTGGAAGGGCTACGCCCGACAGTCGCTCGCGGAACTGTCGCGCCAGCTGGTGCACTGACCGCGGTCAGGGGATGCGGTAGAACGGGTTCGGCAGCAGAAACGTGCGCTCGGCGTAGCCGCCGTCGAGGTCCGACGGCTGGTCGCCCACGTTGGCGATGATCGTGTAGCCCTCATCCTCGATCGCCCGTCGCTGCGGGGCCTTGAAGTCTGCGGCCGAAGGAAACTCTGGGCCAAGGGGTTTCATGATCAGGCGGGTGTACCCGGTATAGCCGACGTCGGCAAGGTTGCGTTCGGTCGCCGCGCGCTGCGATTCCGGTCGTCCGGTGATGAAGAAGACGGCCGCGCCGCGCTCCTTCGCCGTGTTGAAGACGTCCATGGTCGGCGGGATCACCGTCGACTCCGCGAGCAGATCCCAGTCCTGGAGGCCGCAAGGTCCCTGTGGCAGCTCGCACGGCCCGCGGATGATGCGCCCGAAGTCGTTGGCGGACAGCGCTTCATAATTCGACAGGGACGTCTCGTCGATGTCGAAGACGACGGCGGGCCTGCCGACCCGCGGCGCCTCCTCGTTGATCCACGGAATCGCCGGCCACGCGGCCTGCTGCAGATCGGTCAGATACGCGCCGCTGTCGTAGTAGCTTCTCGCCTCGGTTTTGAGATCGCCGATGTTGGCCGGCTGAACCGGTGCAGGCACGATGGGCGACGGGGGTGCGGGTGGCGAGGCGACGGCCACGGGCGCGGTGACGACGGCGGCCGCAGCCAGCGCGGCGGCGATGCGTGCGAACATCAGAACCGGATCAGCCCGCGCAGGTTCACGCCGCTGCGCAGATCGTCGTAGCCGGTGTTGATGTCGGAGAGCGTGTATTCGCGAGTGATCAGCTCATCGAGTTTCAGCTGCCCGGAATCGTAGAGATCGAGCATCCGGAAGATGTCGACGCGCGGATTGGACGAGCCGAAGAGCGAACCGCGGACCTGCTTTTCGAACAGCGTCAGGTCGACCAGCGACATGGTCACCTGCTTGTCGCCCGGATGTGCCATCGCCGTCATCACCACTCGTCCGCGCTTGCCGACCAGGCTGAGCGCCTGACCGACGTAGGTGCCTTCCGCGACGTCGGTGGTGACGACGCAGACGTCCGCCTTCTGCCCCCGCGTCAGGCTGATCACGAGCTTCGCGGCCTCCTCGAGTGATGCCGCGGTGTGTGTCGCTCCGAATTCCATTGCCCGGGAACGCTTGTAGTCCACCGGATCCAAGGCGACGATGTATCGCGCACCCACAATTCTGGCGGCCTGCACTGCATTGATGCCGACGCCGCCGACGCCCATCACCACGACGGTGCTTCCCGCGGTGGCCTCGCCGGTGTGGACGGTGCTCCCATACCCGGTGGTCACGCCGCAGCCGACGAGTGCCGCCTTGTCCAGCGCGACGCCGTCGTCGACCTTCACAACTGACGCCGTGGGCACCACCGTGTACTCGGAAAACGTTCCGAGCAGACACATTTGACCGACGTCGCGACCCCGGGTGTGGAAGCGGTGAGTGCCGTCCAGCTGCGGGCCCTTGAGAAGATGCATGCCGAGCTCGCAGAGGTTGCTGATCCCGCGCACGCAGGGCCCGCACCGGCCGCAGGCCGGGATGAAGCTGAGCACGACGGGGTCGCCCTCGGCGACATCGGTGACCCCGTCGCCGACCTCCACCACGACGCCTGCGCCCTCGTGCCCGCCGACCACCGGCATCGTCATCTGCAGGTCGCCGGTGACGAGGTGCTCGTCGGAATGGCACAGCCCGCTGGCGGTCATCTCGACCATCACTTCGCCGTGCCGGGGACCGTCGAGGTCGATCTCCTCGACCTCCCATTTCTGGTGCAGTCCCCACAGCACGGCGGCTTTGGTCTTCATCGACGGCTGCTCCTCGGGGTTGGTGTGTCACGGCCGATTATCGTCAGCCTGGCAGACTTCGTCTGTGACATCGAAACGCGGCCTGGTGCTCGCCGGCGGGGGATTGGCGGGTATCGCCTGGGAGATCGGCGTCCTGCGAGGCATCGAGGACGAGTCGGCCGAGACGGCGACCACGCTGCTGACGTCCGACGTGGTGATCGGCACGTCGGCGGGGTCGGCGGTGGCCGGACAGCTCGGCAGCGGGCTCAGCCTCGAGGAGTTGTACGAGCGACAGATCAGCGGCGCGTCGAAGGAGATCGCGCCGGGCGTCGACATCGACGGCATCACCGAGCTGTTCCTCAATGCACTGTCCGACCGCGACGCGACGACCGCTCAGAAGCTGCAGCGGATCGGCCAGGTCGCACAGGAGACCGCGACCGTGCCGGAGGCCGTCCGACGCGAGGTCATCGCCCAGCGGCTGCCGTCGCACGACTGGCCGGAGCGCGACCTACGCATAACCGCGATCGACATCGGCACCGGAGAGTTGGTCGCCTTCGACAGCGGGTCCGGCGTCGACCTGGTCGACGCGGTCGCCGCGAGTTGCGCTGTGCCGGGTGCGTGGCCTCCGGTGACGATCGGCGACCGCCGGTACATGGACGGTGGCGTGGGCAGCACGATGAATCTCCGGCTGGCCTCCGATTGCGGCAGCGTCGTCGTGCTGGTGCCGTCGGGCAAGGGGGCGCCGTCGCCGTTCGGCCCCGACCCGGCGGTCGAGGTGGACGCGTTCCCCGGCCGCTCGTTGGGTGTGTTCGCCGACGACGACGCGTTGGCGGCGTTCGGCCCGAACCCGCTCGACCCCGCGTGCCGGGAGCCGTCGGCACGGGCCGGGCGCGCGCAGGGCCGCCGCGTCGCCGCCGAAGTTGCGGACTTCTTGGCGCGCTGACCTGCGCTGATGCACCTTCGGAAAAACTTTCCGAAAAACTTCGGAAAAAGTGTGCGACTGATCGGGGCTGGTTGCTCCTACCTGTGAAAGCGGCCGCAAGGGCCACTCACAGACCAGGAGCAATCATGTACAACACCTACCCGCAGCATCAGAACTACGGCCCCCAGCACCACGGCTACGGCCCGATGCCGATGCAGCAGATGCAGCCGATGCCGATGGCCGCGCCGGTCGCGCAGTCGACGGCGGCGAGCAAGGGCCTGCTGATGGTCGCCGGTCTGGCGGTCGTGGGCGCCGCGGCCTTCGGCGGTGTCTACCTGATGAACTCCAGCAGCCCCGAGCAGACCGCGGCCTCGCAGCCCTCGACGGTGTTCAACATCCCCTCGGAGATCAACATCCCCGGCTTGAACACCAACAGCGATCCGGCCTCCCCGGTCATCGTCAACAACCCGGCTCCCCGCGTGGTCACCCAGTCGGCGCCGCGCTCCGTCACCAGCAACCCCGCCCCGGTCCAGCAGGCACCGGTCGTGCAGGCCAAGCCCGCCGACACCAAGCCCGCCGATACGAAGCCGGCCGACACCAAGCCTGCTGACACGACCAAGCCTGCTGACACGACCAAGCCGGGTACCGAGACCAAGCCGGGTACTGAGACCAAGCCGGGTACTGAGACCAAGCCGGGTCCCGAGACCAAGCCGGGTACTGAGACCAAGCCGGGTACCGAGACCAAGCCGGGCACTGAGACCAAGCCGGGTACCGAGACCAAGCCGGGCACTGAGACCAAG
>DATEIG010000126.1:0-12315 GCA_035279185.1 Mycobacterium sp. | reverse complement strand
GTGCGCAGATGACCGCGCGAAGCGTGCCGACCAACGGTGCGGGAGCGAGCACCCGTGGCGCGAGAACGGGTTGGCTTGCGGGGGCGTAGGTGTCGGTCGCGAGGCCTGCGAGCTCGGTGTGAAACGGTGACGGCAGCATGGCGTCGTCACCGCTCTCGCTGTCGACGGCGGTGACAAGCAGGCGGTTGCGGGCACGGCCCATCGCCGAGATCAGCAGCCGTCGTTCCTCGGCGAGCAGGGGCGCTCGGCTGGACACGCCCGTCGCGCCGTCGTCGGCGACTCCGTCGAGGATGTCGACGAGACGCTGGGTGCCGAGCACGCCGCCGCGGGGAGTCGTGTTGGGCCACAGTCCTTCCTGCAGACCGGCGATGACCACGAGGTCCCATTCCCCGTCGAGGGCGGCGTGGGCGCTGAGCAGCGCGACGCCGTCGGTGCCTGGCGCGGTGTCACCCGAGACCGGTGCCGGGCCGAGTGCGCGGACGTGTTCGACGAGGCCGCGCAGTGTTGCGCCCGCGGTCCGCGACACGTACTGCTCCGTCACGTCGAACAACGCGGTGACCGCGTCGAGGTCGGTGTCGGCTCTCGCGCCCGCGGCCCCGCCCCGCTCACTGGCCGCAAGCCATCGCTTCTGCAGGCCGGAGCGGTGCCACGCCTGCCACAGGGTGTGGCGCGGGTCGGCGCCGTCGGCGTGGCTGCGCCGCGCGGCGGTCAGCACGGCACGCACACGCTGGAGCGGTCTACCGAGATCACCTGTCAACTGCAGTTTTTCGGCACTCAACGCCTCGACCAGGAGCGCGCCGAAGTCACGTGGGGGCTGGCTGCGATCGGCCCGGCGCAGCGCCCTGCGCAGTTGCCGCAACGACACCGGGTCGACACGGCCGATGGGACCGGTCATCAGCTGCAGCGCGCGATCGCCGTCCAGTCCGTCGGCGACGGCGGCGAGCACCGTCAGCATCGCCCTGGCTGCGGTCTGCTCGGCGATCGGGACACCCGACTGCGGGCTGAGCACCGGCACCCCTGCGGCGGTGAGCGCGCGGGTCAGCGCGGCGCCGCTCTGTCGCACCGAGCGGACGATCACGGCCATCCGCGTCCACGGGATCCCGTCGAAGAGATGGGCGCGGCGCAGGGAGTCCGCTATCAGAGCGGCCTCGGCGTGTGCGGATGCCGCCACTCGCACCGACACCGTGCCGGGTTCTGCGCCGACGCCGGTCAGTTCCCTCGCCGTGCCCGAACCGGGCAGCCGCGCCGCCAGGCCGGTGATGGCGCGGGCCACCGCAGGGGCGCACCGGTGCGAGTCGGTCAAGGTGATGACCGCTTCGTCGTCGGTCTGCAGCAGCGTCGGGTCGGCGCCCCGGTAGGAGAACACCGACTGCGCCGGATTGCCCGCGATGACGGTCAATTCGGCACCTGCGGCCAGCACCCGAACCAGCCGGGCGGCTTGCGGATCGAGGTGCTGGGCATCGTCGACGAGGAGCAGCTTGACGCGGGCGCGTTCGGCGGCGAGCAGGTCGGCGTCCACGGCGAATGCCTCCAGCGCGGCCCCGACGAGCTCGGCGGCCCCGAGTGCGGGCACGGTGGCCTGCGGCGCGGCCATGCCGACGGCCGCCCGCAGCAGCATCGTCTGCTCGTACTGCTGCGCGAACTGTCCCGCGGCCAGCCACTCGGGGCGGCCGGACAGGCGGCCGATGCGTTGCAGCGCAATGGGATCCACACCGCGCTCGGTGCAGCGGGCCAGCAGGTCGCGCAGTTCGGTGGCGAACCCGACGGTGCTCAGCGCGGGACGCAGCTGCCGCGGCCACGCGACGACCGCGTCGTCGCCGTCCTCAAGATCACCGGCAAGGAGTTCGCGGATGATGCCGTCCTGCTCGGCGGTGGTGATCAGGCGCGGAGGCGGGTCACCGTTGCGCTGCGCGGCGAGCCTCAACAGCGCGAAGGCATACGAGTGGACCGTGCGCACCAGCGGCTCGCGGATGACGGCGCGGCTGCCCGCCCGCAGCAGCGTGGTGGTGATGGCGGCCCGCGCCCGCGCGCCCAGCCGCGCCGAACCCGTCAGCAGCAGCACCGATTCCGGTGCCAACCCGTCGGCGATGCGGGCGGCCGCGGTGTCGATCAGCGTCTGCGTCTTGCCGGTGCCTGCGCCGCCGAGCACGCGTACGACACCGCGAAAACCGGGTTCGGTCAACGTCGTCGGGTTCAGCGCGATGTGCGGTGCGGACATGAGGGCATGACACCACGAGGGTCCGACAAGTCGCCCCGACGCGGCTGCCCTTAGCATCGACGCCGTGGCCAGCAACTCACAGTCCCTCAATGTGCACCGCTTCGGTCCCGACCAGCCGGCGCAGGTGTTGGCCGTGCACGGGCTGACCGGACACGGCCTGCGGTGGCGGACACTGGCGACAGAACACCTGCCTGCCTTCTCGGTCCTCGCCCCCGACCTGCTGGGTCACGGCAGGTCCTCGTGGGAGGCGCCGTGGACGTTGGAGGCCAACGTCGCCGCGCTCGCCGATCTGCTCGCCGGGGAGACGACCCGCCCCGTCGTCGTGGTCGGACACTCCTTCGGCGGCGCCGTCGCACTGAGGCTCGCCGTCGCCCGCCCCGATCTCGTCGCGTCGCTGGTGCTGCTCGACCCGGCCGTCGGCCTCGACGGCGCATGGATGGCCAACATCGCCGACGACATGATGGCCTCGCCGTACTACCTCGACCGTGACGAGGCCCGCAACGAGAAGGTGCACGGCTCGTGGGCCGACGTCGACGGCGCCGAGGTCGACGCCGAACTCGACGAGCATCTGGTCGAGCGACCGGACGGCCGCTGCGGCTGGCGGATCAGCATTCCCGCGATGATGTCGTACTGGAGCGAGCTCGCGCGCGATTTCGTCGTGCCACACAAGGGAATTCGGACGACGTTGGTGCGCGCCACGCGCACCAGTCCGCCCTATGTGACCGATGCGCTCGTCGCCGCGCTGTCCGAGAAGCTGGGCCCACGCTTCACGCTGGTCGACATGGACTGCGACCACATGGTCGCCCAAGCCAAGCCCGCGGAAACGGCAGCGCTGATCCGGGACCGGCTCGAACACGCATAGCCATGGCCGCCATCACCGACGAACAGGTCGAGACCGTGCGCGCGCTGGTGGCGTCGATCCCGCAGGGACGGGTGTCGACCTATGGCGACATCGCCGCGGCGGCCGGGCTTTCCAGCCCGAGGATCGTCGCCTGGATCATGCGGACGGATTCGGCGGACCTGCCGTGGCACCGGGTGATCCGGTCAACGGGTCGGCCCGCGCCGCACCTCACCACGCGTCAGCTCGAACTGCTGCGCGCCGAAGGGGTTCTCGCCGACGACGGCCGGATACCTCTGGCCCAGGTTCGCCATGTTTTCACGGGGCGTGACAGGTAGCGCGATACGCACGACATTCCGCTGCCACTCTCATAGTCTGACCGGCGAGGGAGGTGGCTCATGCGGGATGTGTGCCGAGTACCGGTGGCCGTGCTGATCTCGGCGACCCTGCTGTCGGCGTGTGACAGTGCCGAGAACGCCCCCACACCCGCACCATCCGCGCCAGCCGCCATCGAGGCGTCGTTGCACACCGCACAGCAGTCCTACCCCCGCGGCACTGTCCCGAAAATCGAGATGGTGCTGCGGAACAGCGGCGCTCAGAGTTGCAAGCTGCCGACGGCGGCCACCGGCGCGATCGAGGTCACGTCGGTCGTCCGCGATGGCCAGGCGGTGATCGGCAAAGGCGGAACCGACGACTACTACAACGGCCTGTCGTCGGTCGTCGCGAGCACTCTTCGCGACGTCGCCCCCGGCGAGTCGCTGACAGTGCCACTGGATGTCCAGACGATCCCGAACGGTCCACCGACACTTGTCGGTTCGACGCAAACATCGTCCGACCGAGGCCGCACCACCAGCTGGCCGCTCGACGTTCCCGGCCGCTACCGCGTGACGGCACGACCCGCAAAGGTCGCGGGTGTATCCGATATGTGCGCAGTCCCGAACGGAACGTCGGCGGTGGAATTCGAGGTGCAGTCGTGAGCCGGCGGATCGCGGCGGCGTTGGCCCTGTGCGCCGCACTGGCCGTGACATCGTCTCCCGCCGACGGCCGCGCTGCCATCGAGGCGGGCGCGGGCACGGCCGCGGGCCTGGATCAGTGCGGAGAGGTGTTCACCGCGGCCGACCCGGCGGGTGTGTGGAGCAAGGTGAACGACCCGAACAGCCCGGTCGTGAAGGTGGTGAAGATCGACGCCAAGCCGGACGGAACCGGCACGAGGACCCACCGTCCCGACGGCCCGAACGATCCGATCATCATCTACTGGGATCCGAACCGGACCGTCACCGTCGACAACATCAGCTCCAACCCCTGCGAGACCCTTTACCACGAACTGCAGCACGCCGCCGACGACCAGGACGGCATGCCTGACTCGGCTCTCGACGAGCAGTGCAACGGTGTCGCCAATGCCGAGTGGCGGGCGACCGGTGCGCAGAACAAGCTGCGAAAAGCACTGGGAGAGCAGCAGATGCGCACGAGCTACCACGGAAAGTCGTTGGGCGCCGACTCCTTCGACGACTGCAAGCAGAAGCAGCAGCAACAACAGCAGAAGAAGCAGGCCGGCAACAGTGTGTTCGGCGACCCCCACATCGCCACGACCGACGGTCTCATCTACGACCTTCAGCAGGTGGGCGAGTTCACTGCGTTCACATCCGATGGTTCGCAGGCACCGCGGGTGCAGCTGCGAACCGCACCGGTGCCCGACTCGACGGTGGCTTCGATGGTGACGGGTGCCGCCGCCGGTGTCGGCGACCAGAGGATCGCGTTCGTTCTCGGCGACGACGGATTGACGATCACCCACGGCGCGAAACACGAAACCGTGACGGCACACGACGAACCGCAGCTCGATCTCGGCGGCGGCATGACGATGGTGACGACGGCGGCGGACGCTGATTTCGTGGACAGCACCTACGTGGTGCGATGGTCCGACGGCTCGGAAATGGACGTCGATGTTTCCGGATTCTGGGGTCTGCGGGTTTCGTTCGAACCGTCGGACGCGGCGAAGAACGCCACGCCGCGCGGCCTGCTCGGCACGTTCAACGGTGACCCGGCTGACGATCTGACCCGTCCCGACGGACGCATCGTGCCGGTCGATTCTCCTGACACCGACATCCGGTCGCAATTCGGCGACGCGTGGCGAATCACGCAGAGCGACAGTCTGTTTCCCTATGCCGCGGGCCAGTCGACCGACACGTTCACAAAGCGCGACTTCCCCAGCGCGCAGCCGCGGTTCTCACCCGCGACGAGCGACCAGGCGCGCACTGTCTGCGATTCCGCCGGGGTGCTCGGCGACGCCTTGATGGCGGCATGCGTCTTCGACGTGTCGGTCACCGGCAATCCCTCGCTGGCGCAGACCGCAGCGCAGGTGTCGCGCGAGACGATCGTCACCGCCGTTGCCGGTGAACCGCTGAACGCCAAGGGTTTCGGGCCCGGCACCGCCGTCACCGGTGCGGTACGCGCGGCTGCACCGGTGACCTACGAGTTCACGGCGCGAGCAGGTGACGTCGCCGACGTGCGAAGTCTGTGCACACCGACCGGCACGGACATCACGTACACGGTCCAGGTCGCCAGCGGCCGGTTCGACGAACCGGTCGGCGTCGTCGACGGCTGTACCGATCTTGGCCGCGTCGCGTTCGCCGCTGACGGCACCTACCGGGTGCTGATCGACGGCGAGGGACGCTACGGAATCACGTGGCGGGTCACGCCCGGCGACGTCCGCCGCACCCTCGACGTGCGAGCGCCGAACTCCGGCCACGTGACGGCGGGCACCCGGCACTTCTACCGGTTCACCGTTGCGCCGGGACAGCAATGGAGATTCGCACCAGACGGTGCCTGCACTCCCCGACCCGGATTCCAGTGGGCCGTGGTCGACGCCACAGGCGCGCTCAACGATCGCGGCATCGAGGACGGTTGCAATGCGATCGGGCCGCTGAACCTCCAACCCGGTCAGTACGACGTGAGAATCGATGCGACGGGCGTCGACACCGATTACCGCTTCACCGCAGCGCCGTGAATGCGCCTGCGGCTCGATTTCAGAGCAGCTGACGCACCAGCGCGGCGGTGCGCGCCAAACCGGGGAACGCCGCAGCCGTCGAGCGTGGATGCAGCGCATGGACGGCCAGTCGAAACATCAACGCGCGCAACAACATCTGGGGCCACTCCGGCAGCGGCGCCCACCGCTCGACGAGGCCGTCGTCGGCCTCACCCCAGGACAGTGCGTCGACGACGACCACCCCGGCCGCCCATGACGCAGGCCGCCAGTACGGCGTGATGTCTGTGATTCCCGGCGCCGCCGTCCCCGCGAAAAGCACTGTGCCGTAGAGGTCGCCGTGCACCAGCTGGTTGGGGCTCTTCGTCGGCTTGCGCAGCCCGGCGAGCTGATTGATGAGATCGATGGACCGCTGACCGTCGGCCGAGCCCGGCGACACCTGCGCACCCTGCGGCAGCGTTTGCAGGGGGCGCTCCTCCCACGCGGCGCGGTCGGCGGCGATGAAGACGTCGACGTCAGCCCACGGTGCGACCGGTGGCTGCGTCAGAAAGCGGGGACGCTCCAGCTTGGCCGTCGCCTCATGCAGGCGCACCGCGGACGAGACGACCTCGTCGTGGCGCGGTTCGGGTGTGCCCGCGACGAACGTGTCCGCGCGCCAGCCGGCCACCACGTAGCGGCCGTCGGTCGACCGCACGGGCCTGGCGAGGCGCACACCGTCGACGAACAGCGTCTCGCGAACCTTCGCCGACCAGGCCGCGCGGGCGTGGTCGGCAACCATCGACAACACCACTTCGCCGCACCGCCAGCCGCCCTCCCAACCGACTCCGAGCTCAACGGGATGCAGGCCACTGACGCCGAACGCCGCCTGCACGTGGTCTGGCGGCTGTTCGTCGGTCACAGCGTCAGGCTACCGTCGCCTCCGGCTCGAAAGGCTTCGCTGACCAGCTGTGTCGATAACGATATTGACGCGTTGGTTCGCCTTAATACATGACCATGTCGGGCTCGAGCGCGTGCCCCCACGCCACGATTCCGCCCTGTACGTGCAGCGCGTCGGAGAATCCGGCCTTCTTGGCGATGGCCAGTACCTCGGCCGAGCGCACGCCCGTCTTGCAGTAGAAGACCGGCGTGCGGTCCACCTGCAATCTGGCCAGCGCCTCACCCGACTCGAACTCGCCCTTCGGGATCAGCTGCGCGCCCTCGATGCGGTTGATGTCCCACTCCACCTGCTCGCGGACGTCGATCAGAGACAGCGGCTTGCCGGAGTCGATCATGTCGCGCAATTCGCGCGGCGTGATCGTGGATTCGAGTGTCGCCTCGGTCGCTTCGTCGGACAGCACACCGCAGAACTCCTCGTAGTCGATGAGCTCGGTGATCTTCGGCGTCGACGGATCCTTGCGGATCTTGATGGTGCGGTAGGTCATGTCGAGCGCGTCGTAGACCATCAGCCTGCCCAGCAGCGGTTCGCCGATGCCGGTGATGAGCTTGATGGCCTCGGTGCCCATCACCGAGGCGATCGACGCGCACAGGATGCCCAGCACGCCACCCTCGGCGCAGGACGGCACCATGCCCGGCGGCGGCGGCTCGGGGTACAGGTCGCGGTAGTTGAGGCCCAGTCCGTTCGGGGCGTCCTCCCAGAACACCGACACCTGGCCCTCGAAGCGGTAGATCGAACCCCAGACGTACGGCTTGCCCGCCAGCACCGCGGCGTCGTTCACCAGGTAGCGGGTGGCGAAGTTGTCGGTGCCGTCGAGAATCAGGTCGTAGCCCTCGAACAGCTCGACGGCGTTCTCGGGTTCCAACCTCACCTCGTGCAGGACCACGTCGACAAGCGGGTTGATCTCTTTGATCGAGTCGCGCGCACTCTCGGCCTTCGACCGGCCGATGTCGGACTGGCCGTGGATGATCTGGCGCTGCAGGTTGGACTCGTCGACCACGTCGAACTCGACGATCCCGATGGTCCCCACGCCCGCGGCGGCCAGGTAGAGCAGCGTCGGCGAGCCGAGCCCGCCCGCGCCGATGACGAGCACCCGCGCATTCTTCAGCCGCTTCTGACCGTCAAGGCCAAGGTCGGGAATGATCAGGTGGCGGCTGTAGCGCGCGACCTCGTCGCGCGTCAGCTCTGCCGCGGGCGCTACCAGCGGCGGCAACGGTGTGGACACCGATACCCTCCTCGACTCGAACTCGGGTTGCTTTTCATCACAGCAGTTACCCAGACCAACGGTAATCGCCGCCGAGAGCTTCCCGCGGGGGCACTACGGGATCGGGTACGGCCAGGGGTTCGGCTTGCACGTCTTGCCGTCGGGCTTGACCCATTCCGGATCGAACCGCGAGTTGTCGTTGTCGCTCGTCGAGAAGGTCTGCTGCATCATGACCGGCGCCAGCTGCCCGTTCTCCCCGCACGGCTCGTGGCGCTGGTAACCGATCGCGTGACCCACCTCGTGATTGATCAGGTACTGGCGGTAGGCGCCGACATCGCCCTGGAACGGCACCGCGCCGCGCACCCAGCGGGCCTCGTTGATGAACACCCTCGGCTGGCCGTCGGGCGTGTAGTTCGGGTTGTAGCACGAGGTCTCGATCGGGATCTCGTAGCCGCAGCCCTCGCGCAGCGTCATCGGAGAGGTGAGCGACACCCGGAAATCCGGTTGCCCCTCGAACGTCCCGTCGACCCGGGTGAACGCGAACTGGGGATTGTGCGTCCAGCTCTTCGGGTTGCTCAGGGTCTGGCTGACCATCCTGGCGAAGTTGTCGTCGCCGCCGAACGTCGTGGTGTCGACGCCGTCCTCCACCTCGACGGTGTAGGTGAACGCCTTCGTGGTGCCCTGCCCCACCTTCGGGTCGGTGCCGGGGACGACGTGCCACGTCTTCGCGCCCGCCTCGGTGTAGGGCCCGCCGTCGGGCAGGATCCCGGTGGGCAGATTGGCGTCGAACTGTGTCAGCCCCTTGGGCGGTGCGCCGACGATCGACGTGCTGGACGCGCCCAGGGTCGGCGGCCCCTGCGCGGGTCCCTGGTCCTGCTCGGCACCGGACCCGCTCGTCCCCGTCACCGTCGACCAGACCACCCACACGGTCAGCGCGACGAGCGCGGGCAACGCGTAAGCCCGCCAGCCGTAGGTGGAGACGAACCGGCCGAGCCAGGTCTGCTTGCGCCACCGGCGCCGCTCCTCGCGGTTCGACCTGGGCCGGCCCGCGCTTTCGGTGAGCGGATCGCGCTGGGCGCGCAGCGGCTCACGCCACTCGTCGCGCAGCATGGGAACTCGACGCCTGTCGGCAGCCGGGTCGCGACGCGGTTGGCCTCCGGCGCTCCGCGTGCGACGCCCCGGCTCGTAGGTCACCGCAACAGGATGGCATAGACCGTGCTTGTCGCACTCCTGACGCGCCACCGCCCCACACCGTCAGGAGGGTGTGCTGTCCTGACGCGTACCACCATGTCCGGGTAGTACTGTCGATGCGAACGATTCAGATAGAGGAAGTGATGAGCGATCTCGCCAACGCCACCGATTCGAGGGGTGGCAGCTCCGCCGCCAATCGGCGTGGCAGTCGGCTGCCTCGCGACGAACGCCGCGGACAGCTACTGGGCGCGGCCAGCGAGGTTTTCGTCGACCGCGGCTACCACGCCGCGGGGATGGACGAGATCGCCGACCGGGCAGGTGTGAGCAAACCGGTTCTCTACCAACACTTCTCGTCGAAGTTGGAGCTGTACCTGGCGGTGCTGGCGCAGCACGTCGACAACCTGGTCTCCGGGGTGCGCCAGGCGCTGCGCACCACCACCGACAACAGGCAGCGACTGCGCGCCGCCGTTGAGGCGTTCTTCGACTTCATCGAGCACGACGGCCAGGGATACCGGCTGATCTTCGAGAACGACTACGTGACCGAACCTCAGGTGGCCGCCCAGGTCAAGGTGGCGACCGAGTCGTGCACGGACGCGGTGTTCGACCTGATCAGCCGCGACTCAGGGCTGGAGGCGCACCGGGCCAGGATGATCGCGGTCGGCCTGGTCGCGGTCAGTGTGGACTCCGCGCGCTACTGGTTGAACAACGACCGGCCGATCACCAAGGACGACGCGATCAACGGCACCGTTCAGTTCGCCTGGGGCGGACTGTCACACGTGCCGCTCACCCGTTCTTGACGGCCTCCGCACCGACCACTCCGAAGCCGACCCTGCGCACATCGGCGGCACCGATCTCGACATAGGCGATCTTCGACGCCTGCACGAGGAATCGGCGGCCCTTCTCGTCGGTCAGCGCCAGGACGCCCGAGTCGCTGGCCAGCGCGTCGGAGATCTCCTTCTCCACCTCGGTGGGCGTCTGCGCGCTGTTGAAGCTGAGCTCGCGCGGGCTGTCCGTGACACCGATCTTGACCTCCACGCTGCACCCTTTCCAAAGTCGTTCGCGGTCGTGACGTTCTCTACGCAAAGGCTAGTGGACCCGCGTGAGTGAACTGAGTCCGGACCGTTACCAACACGCTGACCGCCAGACCTCATCCGTCACTTCTGTCTCGATAGCATCAAGCGCGAATCACTCGAACTAGCCAGGATCATGCGCATGAACAGGCATTCTTCGCCCTGGATGACCGGTGGGGTCACCGAACGCATTCACGATCGCCACGACGGCGACGACGAGTTCTCCGACGTCGAGGATTACGACGCGTACGCCGACGACGACTTCGACGATTACGACGACGACGTCCGGTTCTACACCGAAGAGGACGACCGCAAGTGGCTGTGGGTGGCCAGCGTCGCGGGCATCGTGCTCCTCGTCGCCGTCGCAGGCACCCTGATGATCCTGTCCGGCGGCGACAGCGGCACGACGTCAGCGACGGTGTCCCCCGAGACCAGCGAGGCCGCCCCCTACCCCAGCGCCGCACCGTCTCCGAAGCGGCCGTCGGCCACCGCGCTGCCGCCCGAGACCATCACCAGCGTCACGCCGACGCCGACCGCCGCAGCGCCGAGCACGATCGCGGAGCCGACAGAAGCCGCGCCGCCGCCCGCAGCCGACCCGCGCACGGTCACCTACACGGTGACGGGCAACCGCCAACTGTTCGACCTGGTGACGATCATCTACACCGATCAGCAGGGGGCGCTGCAGACCGACGTCAACGTCGCACTGCCGTGGACCAAGCAGGTGACGCTGGACCCCGGCGTATCGCTCAGCTCGGTCACCGCCACCAGCGTGGCCGGTCAGCTGAACTGCGCGATCACCGACGGGGCGGGGACCACGCTCGCCGCGCAGAGCAACAACACGATGATCGCCAACTGCACACGCTGAGCCGCTCCGGCGACGCCGAGACCGACGAAATGGCGTGAACTACTCGTACTTTCGCGCCCGAACGTTGGTTTGGGCGGAGTCAGGCGAGGCCGAGCTCCTGCATGCGGGTGCTGTGGGTGTGCTGAACACGCTCGAAGAACTCGGTCAGCTGACCCAGCCCCTCGGTTCCCGAGACCACGAGGTCGACGAGCTCGTCGCGGTCGGCCAGCACGTACTGCGCCTGGGTGATCGCCTCGCCCAGCAGTCGCCGTGACCACAGCGCGAGCCGGTGCCGCTGACGCTGGCTGGAGGTGACCGCCTTGCGCACCTCGGCGACGACGAATTGCGAGTGCCCGGTCTCCGACAGCACCGACCGCACCACACCGGCGACCTCGTCGGGCAGCACGTCGGCGATCTCGAGATAGAAGTCGGCGGCCAGCGCGTCACCGATGTAGGTCTTCACCAGCGCCTCGAGCCATGTGCTCGGCGTGGTGAGCCGGTGATAGTTCTCCAGCGCGGGCGCATACCGGGACATGGCCGGCACGACATCGATGCCGCGCTTCTCCAGCGCGTCGCGGAGCAGCTCGTAGTGGTTCATCTCGGCCGCCGCCATGCTGGCCATGTTGATCCGGCCGAGCAGGTTGGGGGCCATCCGCGCCTCGTCGGTGAGCCGGTAGAACGCGGCCACCTCGCCGTAGGCCAGCAGCGCGAAGAGCTCGTTGACGCCGGGATGGTCCGCCGACACGCCTGACGTCGCGTTTGATGCCGCGGATGCCGCAGGCTGCGTCGAACTCATGGGGCCAACTGTAGACGGCGCGCGGCGCGATTCCCCTCCGGCAAAGGCGAACGCGAAGGCGACCGGTATCATGGACGACGGCGGTGGCTTCACGATACGGAGCCGCTACCGAAGAAATGTGCGTGCACGCAGCCGGCCCGCCTACGTCAGCGCAGGGCCCCGCGAAGTTTTCTCGTCATGCTGGTGCGCGCTGGACGCGAACGATGACCGACGAGAAAACTGACCGGAAAGGCTCTGCCT
>DATEIG010000125.1:0-7384 GCA_035279185.1 Mycobacterium sp. | reverse complement strand
GATGCGGAGACCTTGATCAGCTTTGCGCCGTGACGAACCTGATAGCGCACACACGCGCGAACTTCGTCGACACCGTTGGCGATGCCCTCTGCGACCGACAGCGGCATGATGCCGGGCGCCAGGCGTTGGAACACGGTCGGATCGAGATGTCCGCCATAGGGTGTGACGGCATGGCCCGCGGGATAGATACGCGGGCCGGGGTGCCAGCCCTGCTCGATCGCTCGTTGCAGCGCGACGTCGAGAAGGTAGCCGCCGGTCTTCACCATCAGCCCGAGGTTGCGCACGGTGGTGAAGCCCGCTTCGAGCGTGGTCTTGGCGTTCACCGCACCGCGCAACGTGCGGTAGGCGGGATCGTCCTGCACACCGTGCATCGGGTTCGGCAGACCTTCTGGACCGCCGGGCCCGCCGATGAGCAGGTTGAGTTCCATGTCCATCAGGCCGGGCAGCAGCGTGACGTCGCCGAGATCGATCTCCGTCGAATCTGGCGGCAGCTCAGCCGGATTCACCGAACTAATGCGGTCACCGCCCACGACCACGACTGCGGGTGAACGCACCTCCCCCGCTTCGACGTCGGCCCACCGCGCTGCGCGCAGGACGGTCGTGGTCGTCATGGCACCGGTTCGGAGAGGCAGTCCAGCTCGGCGGCACCGGAATCGGGCACCCGCGGTTGCTTCCAGCATTCGACCGGGAACGACACCATGATCATGGAGTAGATCAGGTGCATCAGGTTGAGCACATCGTCGGGCATGTCGTCGAGAGGGAACTTGTCGCAGAACGAGATCGCCTCTTCGGCGCGCGGAGTGATGGCGTCGTAGAAGGCCTGCATCTCGGCCATCGAGCTGGCGAGGCGCTTGGCGTAGCGTTCCGGCTCGCTGGCCAGACACCAGTCGGAGAACTGTTCCAGGTCAGCGAATTCAGGTGGCAAGAGTGCGGTCACGGACGTCACACCTCCGCCGTCTTGCGCTGGTACTCGTCCACCCACGCGGCTGTCTCCTTGTGCAGATGGCGGATCAGCACCTCTTGGTCGCACAGCAGGAACTCGTCGATGACTTGTGACTCGATCATGAGCTGCGTCGCCTCGAGCGTGTTGGCGTCCTGCAGGCCGTACTCCTTGAACGACACGGCGGCCAATTCCTGCGCGATGCGTTCCCGCGGTGTGCGCGGCTGGGGGAAATACAGTGTGCCCTCGAAGATGTGGGTGTTGTAGGACGTCGGCCAGTAGTGGTAGGTCAGATACCAGCCCTGGCCCCAGATCAGGATGACGAAGTTCGGGAACAGCTGGAACGAGTCCAGGCCCCACGGGTCGCATCTCGCCGGGTTGAGGCCTTCGGGCATCTCGCCGAGGTCCGGCTTGTCCCACGGCCCGAACAGTCCGCTCTGGCAGATGTCCTCCATGGGCTTGCGCATCGCTTCGTCCATCTCCCATGCGCGGATGCCCGAGGTGCTGACCAGCCGGTGCGGTCCGTCGATGCGGTAGTGCGGCGCCTCGAAGCCCGCCTCGGCGGCGGCCTTGGAGTACGCGGTCGGCGACTGGTTCGCATGCAATACCGGTGCGTGATAGAACTCCTGGAACGCGTCCATGTACAGCTTCCAGTTCGCCTTGACCTCGGAGCGGTAGTAGAACCGCGACGTCATCCGGTCGAACGGATAGCCCTCCAACCCGGTGACCATCGGGCCGAGGAAGTCGCGCAAATTCTGCTCGGGTTCTTTCGCGAAGTTGACGAAGATGAAGCCTTCCCACACATCGCAGTGCACGGGGACGAGGCCGTAGTGGCTCTTGTCCAGATCGAAGAACTCACCTTCCTGCTGCACGAAGGTGAGGTTGCCGTCGAGGTCGTAGCGCCACGCGTGGTACTTGCAGGTGAACTGCTTGCAGAAGCCGCTGGTCTCTTCCAGCGGCATGTCGTTCCACACCAGCTTGTTGCCGCGGTGGCGGCAGATGTTGTGAAAGGCCTTGACTTCGCCGGCGTTGTTGCGCACCACGATGATCGAGGTGTTGACGACCTTCAGCTCTTTGGTGAAGTAGCTTCCTTTGCGCGGAAGCTGTTCGACGCGGCCCACATTCAGCCATGCCCGCTTGAACACGGCCTTGCGTTCGACCTCGTAGAACTCGGGGCTGATCGAGTCCTCGTAGGACACCGGATCGGTCCCCAGCTGCGGATAGTGCTCGGTCCAACTGCCTTCAGCGGGTTTGGGAAAACGCGCCATCGCCTTCTCCATTTCTGCGGGGCTGTTGTGGGTGACGGTATATGCTCCACTCGACAATCACAAGTAGTTGATATTGCTTGGCAGTTGCGAAGGAGAAAGACGCCGATGTCCGAACGGGAACCCAACTTCGCGCAGCCGTGGGCGCCACACCGGAAGCGGATCTATCTCGCGGTCGCTGCCTTCACGGGCCTGGTGTTCGGCGGGATGACGATCGGCGTCGGGACCGGCCTGATCGAGCCGACGTTCGCCTCCGATGTCGTCTGCAATCTGCTGTTCGGTATCCCGGTGATCCTGGTTCCCCTTGTCCTGCTGTGGGATGCGCCGGGCGAGAAGCGTTCGCGGCTCGACAAGGCGGCAGAGTTGACGTTGTTCTACCTGCCCTATACGGCGGGCAGCCAGATCGGCTACGAGTTGGTGTTTCTCATCGGGCATCCGCTGGGGTGGTGGGGTCCGACCTCGGATCCGGGGTTCAAGTGGCTGTGGTGGCAGTACGGCCTGGCCGACACCCGCTATGTCAGCGGCAACCCATGGACCATGGGGCTCGAGATCGTCGGCGTCATCACGGGCATCGTCGTCTTCACGATGTGGTCCCGGTTGATCAAGACCGACCTTCCGCCCGAATCCCGCATTCGGTGTCTGTGGGTGGCGTTCGCCGGCGTCGCCGTCCTGATGAGCAGCACCGCCGTCTACTTCCTGTCCGAGGCGGCCGCCGGGCTCAACGACATCGGGCAGGGCGCGTTCGGGCTGTGGTTCAAGTTCATCGGCGAGAACATTCCGTTCATGGTGCTGCCGCCGCTCGTCCTCTACGCGATCCACCTTCAGATCGACTACCTGACGAGAAAGGCCGGGGTTCGGTCGGAGGCGAATGTCCTCACTTGAGACTGCAATGACGGCGAAGGACTGCGAGTAAGCCCCGCCATCAGCGCAGTCTCAACGCGTCGGCAGCCCGAGCACGTGCTGGGCGATGATGTTGCGCTGGATCTCCGACGTGCCGCCCGCGATGGTGCCCGCGAAGCTGCCGATGTAGCGCGTGAACCAGCCCGCGGTGAATTGTCCTGGGCTGTAAGGGTTGTACGGCGCGGTCATCGCCGGGTCGCCCAATGCGTCGACGCCCGTCGCCTCGAGGACGTGGCGGTAGGCGCTCTGTTCGGCCTCCGACCCGAAAACCTTGAGCACCGACAGCCCCGCGGTGTCGCCCTCACCGCGTGCCGCGCGCGCCAGCGCGGCCGATCCGAGCAGACGCAGCGCCTGATAGTCCATGGCGATGCGCGCATACTCGTCGCGCTGCAACGCGCCGACAGGCGTGAAACTCTCGAGTGTCTGCCCCAGCCGGTTGGCGAATTGCAGCCACATCATCGTGCGCTCGTGACCGAGTGAGCCGTTGGCCACCTTCCAGCCGCCGTTGAGCGGTCCGACGAGGTTCTCCGCGGGCACCACGACATCGGTCAGGAAGACCTCGTTGAAGTCGAGATCGTCACGGTCGTACACGCATGCGAACGGCCGGCACGTCACTCCGGGAGCATCGGTGGGGATCAGCAGCGCGCTGATTCCCTTGTGCTTGGGCGCATCCGGGTCGGTGCGCACGAAAGCGAGGATCACATCGGCGTCGTGTGCACCCGACGTCCAGACCTTCTGCCCGTTGACGACGAAGTGGTCGCCGTCGAGAACCGCCCGGGTGGCCAGGCCGGCGAGGTCGGAACCCGCGCCCGGCTCACTCATCCCGAGCGACGCCGTGATCTCGGCGCGCAGCAGAGGCACCGCCCAGCGTTGCTTCTGTTCGTCAGTGCCGAACGACAGCAGCGACGCCGCGATGATGCCGACGCCCTGCGGGTTGAACGCGTGGTAGATGCGCCGCCGGGACAGTTCCTCGCGGTGCACGAACTGCTCGAGCACGCCGGCGTTGCGGCCTCCGAACTCCGGCGGGTTGCCCGGGAGAAGCCATCCGTGGTCGAACTGCAGACGCTGCCAGCACCGCGACCATTCCGGCACATGCGACGTGGAACGTGACCGTTCGGCGGCCGCTTCGGCCTCGGCAGGCAGGTGTTCGTCGAGGAAAGCGACGAACTCCGCGCGGAAGGCCTCGACCTCGTCATCGAACCGCAGCTGCACGGCACCCAACATATCAAGTACTTAACATTTGGGTGGCGATGCGCTATGACTGATGGGTGCTCGACGGCCACAAGGTGCTCATCACCGGAGCGACCGGCAAGATCGCGTTTCCCATCGCCCGCGCGCTTGCTGGACGCAACGAGGTGTGGGGTGCGGCGCGCCTGAGAAGCTCCGACGACCGGGCCCGGCTCGAGGCCGCGGGCGTCACCCCTCTCCAACTCGACATGGCAGAACCCGACTTCGACACGCTCCCGGATGATTTCGACTATGTGTTCCACGCGGCGGTCGACCCCGGCGCCGGTGACTGGACGCGGTGCGTTCAGACGAACGCGCACAATTCCGGTGCGCTTCTTCATCATTGCCGCTCGGCGACAGGGTTCGTGTTCTGTTCGACGGGATCGATCTACGGCTACCAGGGCCATCGTCCTCTGCGCGAAACCGATCCGCCCGGCGTGCCGCTGCGGCCGAACTACAGCTTCTCCAAAGTCGCCGCCGAGTCCGTGTGCACGTGGGTCGCGGACCGGTTCGACATCCCGCTGACGATCATCCGCATCTGCTCGACGTACGGGCCAGAGGGTGGCGCACCCGCCGACCGGCTCGACGCGATGCTGGCGGGCAAGCCCATTCGGCTTCATCCGGACAAGCCGAACAACTACAACCCGATCTACGAGGACGACTACGTGGAGCTCGGCATCCGCGCGATGGAGGTTGCGGACACTCCCCCGGTCGTCGTCAACTGGGCGGGCAGCGAGACCGTGAGCGTCGAGGACTACTGCACGTACATGGGTGAGCTCGTCGGCGTCGAGCCGGTCTTCGAATACACCGCGGACGCGCACACACCGCTGTGGCCGGACGTGACGCGCATGCACGACGTTCTGGGCAGCACGAAAGTTCCATGGCGGGAGGGCTTTCGTCGCATGATCGCCGCTCGCCACCCCGAAATCGACCTGTCACGAGGCGCGAATTGATACTTCCAGGAACACCTTCCGACGGGGTCGACGAAGTCCTCGCTGCGGGCCGCGGTGACATCGGCACTCTCTTCGTCTCGATGGCCCGGCGCCATCCGGAGGGCCGCGACGCCGAGTACTTGCGCTGGCACACCCTTGATCACCGCCCCGAACAGCACCGGCTCTCCGGCGTGCGGGCCTCCCTGCGGTTGGTTTCGACGCCCGACTGCCGGACCGCCCGCGCGCACAGCGTCGCACCGTTCGACGAGATCGACCACGTGATGACGTACTTCTTCACCGACCAGAGCGGGATGGCGCCGTTCCTCGAACTGTCGTCGGCACTCGGAGCCGCCGACCGAAAGCTGCCGCTGCTGCCACCCGTGCAGCGCGGCGTCTACGCGGTGGCGCAGAAGATCGCCGCGGCTCGCATCAGGATCGGGTCGGATGTTCTCCCGTGGTGGCCCGCCAAGGGCGTGTATCTGCTTCTGGAGTCGGGCTTTTCGGGGTGCGCCGACCTTCTCGACGTCGACGGCGTCGGCGGCGTGTGGACGGTGACGTCCCAGGACGTCGAGAGGCGGCTCGCGAGCGCACCGGCGGGTCAGTCGCTCACGTACTGCTTCCTTGACGACGACCCGGTAGCCACCGCCGAGCGCTTACGGCCGGTGCTGGATGCCCGCTGGCGACAGGGCGATGTCGAACCGCTCCTCGCCGCGCCGTTCCATCCGATCGTGCCCTACCAGTGGGATCGCTATGTGCCGTAGGGGGTGTGCATGCGCGTCGGCTTGATGGTCGGCTCGGACAAGGAGCGTCCGAGGGCGCAGCGGCTGAGCGGTCTTCTCGAAGACGGGCAGGCCGCCGAGGCTGACGGTTTCGCGTCGTTCTGGATACCGCAGGTGCCGGGTTACCTCGACGCGATGACGGCGGTGGCACTGCTCGGCCATGTCACCGACCGCATCGAAATCGGCACGGCCGTCGTCCCTTTGCAGACGCGTCACCCGCTGATCCTCGCGCAGCAGGCCATGACGACGCAGGTCGCGTGCGCTGGACGCTTCACGCTCGGTGTCGGCCCGTCGCACCACTGGATCATCTCCGACCAACTCGGCCTGCCCTACGACAAACCGGCGAGTCTCGTTCGCGACTATCTCGACGTGCTCGACGCGACGTTCGCCGGTCCCGGCGTCGTCGACATCGAGAACGACAGCTTCGCGGTACACAGCCCTGTCGACGTCACCGACGCGTTCACCACGAATGTGCTCATCGCCGCACTGGGTCCGACGATGTTGCGGATCGCGGGCGAGCGGACGGGCGGCACGATCCTCTGGATGGCCGACGAGCGCGCCATCGGCGACTACGTCGTCCCGCGCATCACCGAAGCCGCCGAATCCGCCGGGCGCACGAATACCCGCGTTGTGGCAGGCGTTCCCGTCGCCCTGTGCGCCGAGTCGGAGGTGGCAGACGCTCGCGCCTATGCCAGCGAAGTACTCGGCCACGCCGACTTCTCACCGAACTACGTCCGACTGCTCGAGCACGGCGATGCCGACGACGTCGGCGACACGATGGCTGCCGGCGACGAGTCGACAGTGCTTGCGCGCCTTCGCCGTTACCGCGACGCGGGTGTCACCGATCTCGCGGTCCGAGTGGTTCCACTGGGGGCCGACGCCGCACAACGGCGTTCGTCGCGGCGGCGCACCCAGTCCTACGTGGCGTCGCTGGTATCGGAGTTCGCTTCCGGCGCATAGGCGCCCATGAACTCGACGGGCACCCCGCCCATCGTGCAGAAGAACAGGTCGACGCCGGGTGTGCCGGTATCGAAAATCGTCACGTCGTCCGCGAAATCCTTGGCCGCCTCGCGCGTGCGGTCGAACTCGTCGGTGAGAAACGACAGCGCGGCCAGTCCCTCGGGCACCAGTGCGCGCAGATGTTCCGGCACGTCGAGAACCTCGATCAGGCCCGCGTCACCGGTGCCGACCATCGTCACGTCGGCGCCGTCGGAGGGTGGCCAACCCAGCGTCTTCTCCAGCACTTCACCCGGCACCCGCAACCGGAACGCCACGTCCATCCCGACGACGTCGGTCAGGAACGCGACGAACGCCTCGGCGGAGTGGCTTCGCATGACGACG
>DATEIG010000124.1:0-10073 GCA_035279185.1 Mycobacterium sp. | reverse complement strand
AGTCCGATGAGGGCCAACGCGATGGTGGACACCAGGATCGGGCCGGGCCAGCGCACCACGGCGGCGCCGATCTTGCGCCAGCCCCTGGTCCGCAACTGCCGTTTGGGATCGAAGAACCGACCGAGGATGGCGATCAGCGCTGGCGCCATCGTCAGCGCGGCGAAGGTTGCCACGAGAAGTCCGACGGCCAGCGGTACTCCCATGGTCTGGAAGTACGGCAGCCGGGTGAAGTGCAGGCAGAAGGTCGCGCCTGCGATGGTCAGGCCGGAGCCCAAAATCACGTGCGCGGTGCCGTGATACATGGTGTAGAAGGCGGTTTCGCGGTCTTCGCCGTTCTGCCGCGCTTCCTGGTATCGACCGACGAGGAAGATCGCGTAGTCGGTGCCCGCGGCGATCGCCAGCGTGGTGAGCAGGTTGGTGGCGAACGTCGACAGCCCGATGAGCTCGTAATAGCCGAGCGTGGCGACGATTCCGCGGGCCGCCGCCAGTTCGACGAACATCATCACGAGGACCATCAGGACCGTCATGATCGACCGGTAGACGAAGAGCAGCATCACGAAGATCACCGCGATGGTGATCATCGTGATCAGTTGAATGCTCTTGTCGCCCGCGTGGTGCTGGTCGTTGGTCAGCGCAGCGGGGCCGGTGACATAGGCCTTGATCCCCGGCGGCGGAGGGCTGTTCGCGACGACGTCGCGCACGGCGGCCACCGACTCGTTGGCGATCGTTTCGCCCTGGTTGCCCCGCAGGTACAGCTGCACGTAAGCGGCCTTGCCGTCGGCGCTCTGCGATCCGGCGGCGGTCAGCGGGTCACCCCAGAAGTCCTGAATGTGCTCGACGTGCAGCTTGTCGGCCTCGAGCTTGTCGATCAGGCCGTCGTAGTACTTGTGGGCGTCGTCGCCGAGCGGCTCGTCGCCCTCGAGCACGATCATCACCGAACTGTTGGAGTCGAACTCCTGAAAGGTCTTGCCGACCTGCTGCATGGCCTGCATGGATGGCGCGTCGTTGGGCGCCAACGACACCGCGTGCGCCTCGCCGACCTTCTCCAACTGCGGGGCGATGACGTTGACGAGAACCGTCAGTGCCACCCAGCCGATCAGGATCGGCACCGAGAAGAGCCTGATGAACCGGGGGATCAGCGGATGCGCGCCCACATGGTTGTTCGTCATGCGGTTACCTCGCAGGCTCGGTTCCCGCATGCTGGGCTGTCGATTCGCTCGCAAGCTTCGCTCATGCGGACTTCACCAGGCAGAACGTCTGCGCGTTGAGGCCGTCGGTGGTCTTCTCGTCCTTGACCACACCGTCGACCGTGATCCGGCAGCTGATGCTGTCGCCGTCACCCTGCGCGACGATGTTGGCGCTGGCTGCAGGCGCCGTGGTGGTCAACGTCAGCGACCACGGCAACGGGACGTTCTCCGCCTTCTGCGGCTGGGCATCCAGGTCGAGGTAGTTGATGGTCGCCGTCGCTCCCGGCTGCCCGAAGATCTCGTAGCGCACCTGCTTCGGGTTGAACGGCTCGGGATCGTTGACCAGGCCCGCACCCGGCCGGGTGAGCTCGGTCTTGCCGAAGACACCCCGCAGCCGGTCGACCATGAAGATGGCCAGCAGAACCACCGCCACGATGAGGAGAGGCACCCAGAAGCGCCGCAGCACCCTCAGCACCGCACGCCTCCCCGCCCATACGTCGGGGCGGCGACGTCCGCCCGACCCATCGATCTTCCTCTCGGATGTTGGCCTCCGCTTAACTTAGCCCATATAACTTATGTTGGCGCAACAGGCTGACCAAATGATCGGCGGCAATCTTTGCGGCCCGTTGTGGGCCAGACATTCTGATGCCGGTGGCCGACCTGGCGAATTTGCCCATATCCGCCGCACTCCGACGTAACCTGCGGCTAGGCCGGGGTGTGTGGTGGCCGAAGGGGGCAGCATGGCCTTCGTCGAGAACAGGTGCGGCGGCAAGGTCCGCCGGGGTATGGTGGCGGCCGTCGCCGCGGCGCTCTTCAGTTTCGTCTGGGTCCCTGCAGCCGGCGCGTTCTCCAGCGTTGCCATTGAGCAGCTGTCCGTGCCGTCGTCGTCGATGGGACGCGACATCCGCATCGAGTTCCTGTCCGGCGGCAAGGGCGCGCCCGCCCTGTACCTGCTGGACAGCATGGAAGCCGGCGACGACTTCAACGGGTGGGACATCAACACCGCCGCCTTCGACTGGTACACGGACTCGGGGATCTCGGTGGTGATGCCGGTCGGGGGCAAGTCGAGCTTCTACAGCGACTGGTACGGGCCTGCGGCGGGCAACGGCGGAACTCGTACCTACAAGTGGGAGACGTTCCTGACCCAGGAACTGCCCGCCTACCTCGCCGCCAACAAGGGTGTGCCCGCGACCGGCAATGCCATCGTCGGCTTCTCGATGGGCGGTTCGTCGGCCCTGGTGCTGGCCGCCTCTCACCCGCAGCAGTTCATCTACGCAGGATCGCTGTCGGGTTTCCTCAATCTGTCGGCCGACCCCGGGCAGGTCGGCATCGCGATGACGTGGAACGGCGGCTTCAGCCGCGACGCGATGTGGGGTCCGCCCGGCGACCCGGCCTGGTCGCGCAACGACCCGACCATCCAGGCGGGGCGGCTGGCCGCCAACGGCACCCGCCTCTGGGTGTACTGCGGCAACGGCACACCCACCGACCCGGCTCTGGCGAGCCCTGACGCCCCGATCGGCGGCCTGGGTTTCCTGGAGGGAATGGCGATCAACTCGAACCGTGCGTTCGCCGACGCGTATGTCGCCGCGGGCGGCAACAACGCGACGTTCAACTTCCCCGAGGGCATTCACAGCTGGGGGTACGCGGGCCAGCAGCTGCAGCAGATGAAGCCCGACATGGCGCGGACATTAGGCGCCACGCCGGCGGGGTGACTACGACAAGCGTTCCCGCAGTTCGCGTTTGAGCACCTTGCCGTAGCTGTTCTTCGGCAACTCATCGATGAACTCGTAGCGCTTCGGCCGCTTGAAGCGGGCGATGCGGTCCAGCAGGTGGGTGTCCAGCTCGGCCGGTTCGACGTCGCCGACGACGAACGCGACGACGATCTCGCCCCACTCCTCGTCCGTGGCGCCGACCACGCCGGCCTCCACCACGCCGGGGTGCTCGAGCAGCGCCTCCTCCACCTCGCGCGGGTAGATGTTGCTGCCGCCGCTGATCACCACATCCTTGGAGCGGTCGCGCAGGGTGAGGAACCCCCGCTCGTCGAACGACCCCATGTCGCCGGTGTGCAGCCAGCCGTTCTGCAGGGTCGCGGCGGTGGCCTCCGCGTTCTTCCAGTACCCGGACATCACCACGTCGCCCCGGCACACGATCTCGCCGATCTCGCCGGTCGCGGCGAAGCTCCCGTCGTCGCGCAGCACCGCGACGTCGACGCCCGACCTGGCGTACCCGACCGAGCCCAGCACGGCGTCGTCGGCGTCCACGTGGTCGGCGCGGCGCAGGCCCGTGATCGTCATCGGCGCCTCACCCTGCCCGTACAGCTGGACGAAGATCGGGCCGAACGCCGCCATGGCTTTCTTGAGGCTGTCCACATACATCGGACCACCGCCGTAGACGACCGTGCGCAGGTTTTCCGGGCACGGCCTGCCGGTGGCGACGAGGCGCGCCACCATCGTGGGCGCCAGGAAGGCACTGCACCCCGGATGGTGTTCGCAGAGGTCGAGGAACTCGGCGGCCTCGAATCCCGCTGACGCGGGGATCACCTGGCGGGCGCCGCGCAGCACGTACGGCGGAACGTAGAGGCCCGAGCCGTGCGACATCGGTGCGCCGTGGACGAGGCTGCAGCCGGCGTCGGGGGAGTCGAAGTCGGCCAGATGCGCGACGGTCATCGCCATCAGGTTGCGATGCGACAGCATCGCGCCCTTGGATCGGCCCGTCGTCCCGCTGGTGTAGAAGAGCCACGCCAGCTCCGCCGGGTCCGTGCACGGCGGCGCCACCGGTTCGGCGGTCAACCGCGACTCGTAGGCAGGCTCTGCGATGACTTCCAACGCGACGTCGGTGACGGGAGCCAACGCGGCCGCGATGGTCGGCGACGCGAAAACCACTGCGGCGTCGGCATCGTCGAGGATCTGCTTCATCTCGCGGGGGTGAAGCTTGTAGTTGATCGGCAGGTATACGCATTCAGCCGCCCATACCCCGAACATGAGCTCGAGTATTTCGGGGCGGTTCTCGCTGGCGACCGCGATGCGCGCCCCAGGCCCGAGCGACCGGAACGATCCGGCCAGTCGAAGCGCCCTCTCGCGCAGTTCGGCCCAGGTGAGCTGTTGACGCTCACCCAGATAGACCGCGCCCCGGCCACCGAAGCGCGCAGCCGCCTGATCGAGAAGGGCGAACAGGTTCACCGAGCGACCCATTCGGCGTTCAACGCGAAGTCCGACAGGTACTTCGTCGAACTCCATCCGCCGTCGACGACGATCGTCTGGCCGTTGATGAACTCGGCGCCGTCGGAGCACAGGAACGCCACTGTGCTCGCGATGTCGTTCACCTCGCCGAGTCGCGGATAGGGCGTCATCTCGGTGTTGATCTTGCGGAACCGGTCGTCCTCGAGCCGCTGGGCCACCATCGGCGTGAGCGTCACGCCGGGTGCGACGGCGTTGCAACGGATTCCCCGCGGCCCGTACTGGCAGGCGATGTGCAGGGTCAGCGACGTCAGACCGCCTTTGGCCGCGGAGTATGCGCCGCCGCGCAGGCCGCCGACGACCGCGAAGGTCGACGTGACGTTGACGATTCCCGAGCCGGATTGCATGTGGGGGATCACGTCGCGCGCCAACCGGAACGGCGCGCGCAGCATCAGCCCGAGAAAATAGTCGAGCGACTCGTCGTCGGTCTCGTGCAACGGTTTCGGGCTTCCGACGCCTGCGTTGTTGACCAGGAAGTCGATGCGACCCCACCGCTGCACGGCGAGGTCGACGATGCGGGCCGGCGCGTCGTCGGCGGTGAGATCGACGGCGATCGTCGCCACCCGGTCGCGGTCGCCGATCGCCGTCTCGAGGTCGGCGAGCCTGTCAGGGTCGCGGCCCGCTCCCACGACGGCCATCCCCATCTCGGCGAGCTTCGTCGCGCAGCCGAACCCGATGCCGCTGCTCGCCCCGGTCACGATCGCCACCTGCATTGTCATTCCGCCTTCGCCAGTTCGGCCCTGATCTGATGCTTGAGTACCTTGCCCGCGTCGTTCTTGGGCAGGCTTTCTGCGATGACGACCTGCTCGGGCGCCTTGAACTTCGCGACCCCGCACTCGGCGAGGAACACCCGAAGGCTCTCGACATCGGGGCCGGGGGATGCGGTGGGCACGATGACGGCGCAGGCACGCTCACCGGTTCTGGAGTCGGGCAGTCCGACGACCGCGACCTCGGCGATGCCAGGGTGCCCGCCGAGAAGGTCCTCGATCTCTTTCGGCGCGATGTTCTCCCCGCTGCGGATGATGATGTCCTTCGCCCGCCCCGTCACGACGAGGTAGTCGTCGTCCACCCACCGAGCGAGATCGCCTGTGCGGAAGTAACCTTCGTCGTCGAACGCATCCCGCTCGTCGTCGGGATTGCGGTAGCCGACCAGCATCTGCGGTCCGCGGGCGCAGATCTCTCCCGACCCGGCGGGCGCCGCGTCGTGGGCCACGAGTTTGACCGTCGCGATCCCCGGCCGTCCGTCGGTGTCGGCGGCGTGCTCCGGATCGGTGGGTGAGCCGACGGTCGTGACGGGCACCTCGGTGGAGCCGTACACCCGCGTCACCACCGCCCGGTCGAAATATGCTGCGGCCCTGCGGATCAGAGCGGGCGAGACCGATGCGCCGCCGCAGATGAAGACCTTGAGATCGGGCAACCGCGTTCCTGCACGTTCTGCGGCGCCGAGTAGGCCCTCGAGGAACGGCGTCGCGCCCGCCATGTGCGTGCAGCGCTCCGATGCCATCAGCGACACCGCCTCATCGGGATCCCAGCGGTCCATCAACACCGCGGTGGTGCCGAGCAGGAGCGGGCACTCGAAGGCATAGATCGAACCGCCGATGTGCGCGATCGGCGAGGGCACCAGAAAGCGGTCGCCCGGTTCGATCATCCAGTGGTCCCTGAGTTGACCGATCAGCGCGTGGATCGAATCATGGCTGTGCAGAACGCCTTTCGGCCGACCGGTGGTGCCCGAGGTGTAGAGGATCATCCGGACATCCGACGGTTCGACGACAGGCGGCGCCACGACCGACTGCGCTGTGAGCAGCTCGTCGTAGGCAGTGTGACGGCCGGACTCGCCCCTGACCACCACGACGTCAGGCGGATCGGCGAGCTGCGCGGTGACGCGGTCGAGCATTCCGACGTAGTCGTGCTGACGGAACACGCCGGGCACGAAGATCATCCCACTGCCGACGTCGTCGAGAATGAACGCCAGCTCCCGCTCCCGCAGCGACGGCAGGATCGGGTTCACGGCCACCCCCGCGATCGTGGCGGCCAGGTAGACGACGGCCGCCTCGTGCCAGTTCGGCAGCATGAACGACACGACGCCGCCCGTCGGCACTCGAGACAACAGAGCCTGCGCCAACACGGTGGCCTGGCTCTGCAGCGCAGCGCACGTCAACCGGACGTCACCGTCGACCAGCACGACCCGTTCGGGTTCCAGCCGTGCGGCCGCGACCAGAGAATCGGCCAGGGTGGGCATCGCGCTAGCCTCTGACCCGCCGCATGGTCATCGAGTGCCGGAACCGCGATGCCGGATGCGTGTTGACGGTGACCTGGGCTATCTCGCCGTCGGAGGTCGTGTAGGTGCGCTGCACCTGCAGCGCGGGCGACCCCGGCTCCGTCTTGAGTGCGTCGGCGAGGTCGGCCGCGATCAGCACCGCGGCGATCTCCTGGTTCACCTCGACGATGTTCACCCCGAAGAGGTCCTCGATCAACGGGAAGATCGGCCCGGTGTGGCGTTGCAGGAGCCTGCCGACCGCGGCGAAGGCGCGGTTGATGTAGTACTCCGTTCGGCAGAGCGGGAACTCGGCGCCTTCGGAGCGCCGGTAGCCGCGGACGGCCAGCCATTCCTCGCCGCTGCCCAACCCGGTGCGGGCGGCCACGGTGTCGTCGAGCGTCACCATGGTGGTCGAGTCGATCGCGAAGCGAGCCTCGGTGGCGAAAGCCACCAGGTCGTTGATCGACATCACGTCGTATGCGTCCGATGTCGACCGTGGCACGACGAGGGTGCCGGTGCGCGGGCGCGACGAGACGAGGTTGTCGTCGCGGAGGCGTCGCAGCGCCTCCCGCACGGTGTAGCGGCTGACCGAGAACCGTTCGCACAGTTCGTGTTCGGTGGGCAACTGCGATCCGACCGGATACACGCCGTCCACGATGTCCTTGCGGAGGGCGCGCGCGACCTGGATGTAGCGGTGGTCGACGGGCGAGGTCTCGGTCATCGGCGCACCCCTTCAGGCGCTGCGGCGCAGTGCGACGACGCTGCCGTCACCGTCGGCCGACACGTAGAGGGAGCCGTCGGGTGCCGTCGCGATACCGGCGAACGGTCCCTGCGGACCGGAGAATGGCGGCATGCCTTTGAGCGGTTTCGGTACGACGCCGGGCGGGGGGCCGACGGGCAGGCCCGACGCGATCGTGGTGCGCGCCTTGGTGTCGAGGTCGAAGGAAACGACCTCCTTCGTTCCGGCGTCGACGACGAACAGCGCTCGGTCGCGCACCAGAATGCCCTGCGGGGTCTGCAGGCCGTCGACCACGACATCGGAACCCGATCCGGTGACCGTGACCACCCGACCCGCACCCGATTCGGCGACCAGCACGTTCCGCCCGTCGAACGCGACGCCGACAGGACCGTCGAGACCGGATGTCAACGTCTCCACGGAGCCCTGGCGCAGCGCGTGCACGGATCCGGTGCCGAGCTCGGCGAAGACCACCTCGTCGCCCGGCCCGATAGCGACACCGTAGAGCTGATCGAAATCTGTTGCAAGATAATCGGTTTCGTTCACGGCGGGACGGTATCTGGCGACCTGACCGCCCGAGGTCGTCACGACGAACGCCCCGTCGCCCGCCGGTGCCAGCCCACGCAGAAAACCGGGATAGCCGGGCGAGAACAGCATTCCGGCCGTCTGCAGCGAGCCGTCGGGTGTGACGACATACAGGTAAGTGCCGTCGGCGACGTACAGCTTGCCGTCGTCGCCGACGGTCAGGTCGAGCGGCCAGTTCAGCCCACCGGGCAGCACGGTTCGGGTTCCACCGCCCGTGATCTCGGTGATCTCGCCGGTGAAGTTGGAGACGAACAGCCGGCCGTCGGCGACCGTGAGGTTGTCCAGGCCGGGATTCAGTTGCGCGAGTACGGTCTTCTCGCCGTTGCGCGGGTCGATGCGCAACACCTGCCCGCTGGCGACCTGGGTGGAGACGAGGTAGCCGTCCGCATCGAACTTCACCGCGTCGGGCACGCCGAGATCGGCGGCCACCCGTTGCGGTTCTCCGCCGTCGGGATGGATGCGCCATATCTCGTTGGCGGTCATCAGCGGGTAGTACAGCAGCCCGTCGGGACCGACTTCCATGGCGTTGGGCGACGGCAGGTTCTCCAGGAGGATCCGCTGTGAACCGGTCGCCCGATCCAGCTCCATCAGGCGCCCGCCGTCTCGGCACTCGTTGATGAACAGCCGCCCCTCATGCACCGTGATCCCGTTCGCGCACGGCAGGTCGTCGCGCAGCACGCGACCGCGGCCGTCCGTGCCCAGTGCGCTCACCCGCCCGTCCATCACCTCGGTGGCGTACAGCTCGCCGTCGGGACCGAAGGCGACGTCATCGGGGGCGATGATGTCGCCGCCCCTGGCGCTGACCGTCTCCAATTGCCCGGTGCCGAGATCCAGGGCGCTGATCTGGCTTCCGGTCACCTGCGCGATGTAGACGCGGCCGTCCGGGCCGGTCCGCAGGCCGTTGGCGCCGAAGAGGCGGCTTGGCGGGGTGAGCCGCTCGAACCGCCAGCCCTCGGCGACCGTCGGGGTGGCCGAGGAGTAGCGGGCGTCGGTGTGCGACCTGCTCATGGCCTGGAGACGTTATCAAGCTCGAATAGTCCAGACAATAGCCCGACCTTGCTTGCCTACGGGCCTTGACTGCCCGATTATCGCTGCGGAATAGTGTTCTTCAATATGCAGAGCACCGTATGTTGTCCGGACAAATACCGTTCATGAGTGACCTTCTCGATCTCGACGGGCGCATTGTGGTCGTCTCGGGTGCCGGCGGCGGCGGCATCGGCACGACCGTGACCCGCATGGCCGCGGAAGCGGGAGCGACCGTCGTCGCGGTGAGCCGGTCCCGGGAGAACCTCGACGAGCACGTCGCACCGCTCGGCGACAAGGGCTTGTCGGTGGTGCCCGTGGCCGCCGACGCCTCGACCGACGACGGGATCGCCACGGTGCTGAACCAGGTGCGGGACACCGTCGGCGACCTCTACGGGTTGGTGAACGTGGCGGGCGGCGCCGAACCGTCGACGTGGATGCCGTCGACCCGCGTCACCCGCGACGACTGGCGTGCGTTGTTCACCGCGAACCTCGAGACCGCGTTCTTCATGAGCCAGGCGGTCGCGGCCGAGATCCGCCGCCACCGCAAGCCCGGATCCATCGTGTCGATCTCCTCGATCAGCGGCATGAACACCGCACCGTTCCACATCGCGTACGGGACCGCGAAGGCCGCGGTGGTGGCGATGACCCGCACGATGGCGGCCGAACTGGCACCGCACGACATCCGGGTGAACGCGGTGGCGCCCGGCGTCACCGAGACCGCGGCCTCGCGCACCTACACAGACGACGATCCCGATCGTGACCGACAGGCGATCGCGATGGGCAGGCGGGGGAGGCCGGAGGAGCAGGCGGGCGCGATCCTGTTCCTGCTGTCCGGTCTGTCGAGCTACATCACCGGCCAGACGCTGCTCGTCGACGGAGGGCTCAACCTGCGGTGGACCCATCTCGGCGCCGACAACACCTCGCTGTTCCTCGCCGACCAGTCCTTCCGAGACACCATCAGGAGCATGTGATGACCGACGCCGCCGAGGAGCTGTCCGAACCGATGACGATCGGGGTCGACGCCTACATCTCCGAGGACTACGCCC
>DATEIG010000123.1:0-5411 GCA_035279185.1 Mycobacterium sp. | reverse complement strand
GTCGGGCCCGGCAGCCCGTCGCCGCTCATCGCCACATAGTGGTCGGAGCGGAAGAAGGCCGAATAGCCAAGCGATTCGGCGGCTTTGGCGACGGCGAGCTGGTCGGCGTAGGTAGCGCCCTGCTGGGGTTCGACGAATGCGCGGAAGTCCACCTCGTCAGCCTAGAGGTGCAATCTGAGTCAGAAGGTTTCGACCTTCTCGACGGCCACAGTCATGCCGTGCCTGGTCCGGTCGTTGGTGATCCTGGTGCCGTCCTCACGAGCCTCGACGGTCCAGCCTTGCGCCCAATAGGTTCTGTAGTCGAGCGTGACGGCCGGGATGTCACCCAAATTGCCGACGACCCAACGTGTTTGGCCATCGGGGGTCAACCGGACACCGTTCGCCGGCACGCCGTCGACGTCAGGCGGGGCGGCGAACTGCGCCTCGCAGCCGACTTCCGCTGTCGAAATCTGGCAGCGGGTGCGACCCGACTTCGTCTGGAAGAACGCGTAGCCGTTCTCGGTCGGAAGCTGTTCGGCGCCGGGCGGCGGACCCGTGGTGGTGCTCGACGTCGTCGTGGTCGTGGTCGTCGTGGTGGTGGTCGACGGCGTGGTCGTGCTCGTCGACCTGGACGTCGACGTCGACGGTTCGGTGTATTCGGTGATCTTGGTGACCGAGGAGCCGTCGCTGCGGTCGGCGCCGCAACCCGCGAGCGTCGCCGCCACCGCGACCGCCACGACCAATCGGCCTGCCCGACTCCGCGTCACGGTTGTGAGCGTAGCCGCAGGCGGGGTGCCTCTCCGCATCGAATTCTGCAGGCGGGTCGTTGAATGCCCTGGTCAGCAGCCCGCAGGCAGAATTCGCGACTGCCCGGGAACAATCCGCGGACGCGCCCCGTTGATCACTTCGACAAGTTGAGTCGATTCGGCTCAAGTCTGGCTTGACACGGCAGTGCCGGTAGAGCAGGCTTGAGCGCGGTCCACTCAGACCCAATGAAAGCTATATCAGGAGGCACACCATGGCTCGTGCGGTCGGAATCGACCTCGGGACCACCAACTCCGTCGTCGCGGTACTGGAGGGTGGCGACCCTGTCGTCGTCGCCAACTCCGAGGGCTCCCGCACCACCCCGTCGGTCGTCGCGTTCGCGCGCAACGGCGAGGTGCTGGTCGGTCAGCCCGCCAAGAACCAGGCGGTGACCAACGTCGACCGGACCATCCGTTCGGTCAAGCGCGAAATCGGCACCGACTGGTCCGTTGAGATCGACGGCAAGAAGTACACACCGCAGGAGATCAGCGCACGCATCCTGCAGAAGTTGAAGCGCGACGCCGAGGGCTACCTCGGTGAGGACATCACCGACGCGGTGATCACCGTCCCCGCCTACTTCAACGACGCCCAGCGCCAGGCCACCAAGGAGGCAGGCCAGATCGCCGGGCTCAACGTGCTGCGCATCGTCAACGAGCCCACCGCGGCCGCCCTGGCCTACGGCTTGGACAAGGGCCAGAAGGAACAGACCATCCTGGTCTTCGACCTCGGTGGCGGCACCTTCGACGTCTCGCTGCTCGAAATCGGCGAAGGCGTCGTCGAAGTCCGTGCCACCTCGGGTGACAACCACCTCGGTGGCGACGACTGGGACGACCGGATCGTCGAGTGGCTCGTCGACAAGTTCAAGGGCACCAGCGGCATCGACCTGACCAAGGACAAGATGGCGATGCAGCGTCTTCGTGAAGCTGCCGAGAAGGCCAAGATCGAGCTGTCCAGCTCGCAGAGCACCTCGATCAACCTGCCCTATATCACCGTCGACGCCGACAAGAACCCGCTCTTCCTCGACGAGCAGCTGACCCGCTCGGAGTTCCAGCGGATCACGCAGGACCTGTTGGACCGCACCCGCGCTCCGTTCAAGTCCGTCATCGCCGACGCAGGCATCTCGGTATCCGACATCGACCACGTCGTGCTGGTGGGTGGTTCCACCCGTATGCCCGCGGTGGCCGAGCTGGTCAAGGAACTGACCGGCGGCAAGGAGCCCAACAAGGGCGTCAACCCCGACGAGGTCGTCGCGGTCGGCGCTGCGCTCCAGGCCGGCGTGCTCAAGGGTGAGGTGAAAGACGTTCTGCTGCTTGACGTCACCCCGCTGAGCCTTGGCATCGAGACCAAGGGCGGCGTGATGACCAAGCTGATCGAGCGCAACACCACGATCCCGACCAAGCGGTCGGAGACGTTCACCACGGCCGACGACAACCAGCCGTCGGTGCAGATCCAGGTGTATCAGGGTGAGCGCGAAATCGCTTCGCACAACAAGCTGCTCGGCTCCTTCGAGCTGACCGGTATCCCGCCGGCCCCCCGCGGCGTGCCGCAGATCGAGGTCACCTTCGACATCGACGCCAACGGCATCGTGCACGTCACCGCCAAGGACAAGGGCACCGGCAAGGAGAACACGATCAAGATCCAGGAGGGCTCCGGCCTGTCCAAGGAGGAGATCGACCGGATGATCAAGGACGCCGAGGCGCACGCCGACGAGGATCGTCAGCGTCGCGAGGAGGCCGACGTCCGCAACCAGGCCGAGTCGCTGGTCTACCAGACGGAGAAGTTCGTCAAGGAGCAGCGCGAAGCCGATGGCGGTTCGAAGGTTCCCGAGGACACGTTGACCAAGGTCGACGGCGCGATCGCGGAAGCGAAGACGGCGCTGAACGGAACCGACATCTCCGCGATCAAGTCCGCGATGGAGAAGCTGGGCCAGGAGTCTCAGGCTCTGGGCCAGGCCATCTACGAAGCCACGCAGGCCGAGCAGGCCGCAGGCGACGGCGCGGGTGCAGGCTCGTCCGGCCCGAGTGACGATGACGTCGTCGACGCCGAGGTCGTGGAGGATGACAGCCCGAACAGCGGGGAGAACAAGTGACCGCAGGAGATCCGCGCGAGCACGAGCCGGTGACCGTCACCGACAAACGGCGAGTCGATCCCGAGACCGGTCAAGTACGTGAGCAGGCAACCGGCCCGGCCCCCAGTGGGCCGGCGCCGGGGGCCTTCGCGGGCGAGACCCCTGAAGAAGCGGGTAAGGCAGCCGAGTTACTTGCAGACCTGCAGCGGGTGCAGGCCGATTTCGCCAACTACCGCAAGCGAGCGCTTCGCGACCAGCAGCTGACCGCCGACCGGGCGAAGGCTGCCGTGATCGCCCAGTTGCTCGGCGTGCTCGACGATCTCGACCGGGCCCGCAGCCACGGCGATCTCGACTCGGGGCCGTTGAAGGCGGTCGCCGACAAGCTGGTGTCCGCACTCGAGGGACTGGGTCTCTCGGGGTTCGGCGCCGAGGGCGACGAGTTCGACCCGGCACTGCACGAGGCCGTCCAGCACGAGGGCGACGGGACCCATCCCGTCGTCGGAACCGTGATGCGGCGCGGCTACAAGGTCGGCGAGCAGGTGGTGCGCCACGCCATGGTCGGGGTGGTCGACACCGTGCCCGCAGGCGACGATCAGGCCGAGAACGCCGACGCGGAATCCAACGAGGCCGCAGAATAACGACAACGATTGCGTCGACACAGGTAAGGAGGTGACGCGTTATGGCTCAACGAGAATGGGTCGAGAAGGACTTCTACAAGATCCTCGGCGTCTCCTCTGACGCCGACGAGAAGGACATCAAGCGCGCCGCCCGCAAGATACTCGCCGACAATCACCCGGACCGCAATCCGGGTGACTCGGCTGCGGAGGAGCGCTACAAAGCCGCCTCGGAGGCCAAAGAGGTTCTGGGCGACCCGGCCAAGCGCAAGGAATACGACGAGACCCGAAGGCTCTTCGCCAACGGCGGTTTCGGCCGCGGCCGGTTCAGCGGCGGCGGCAACTTCGGTGGGTTCGGTGGTGACGGTGCCGAGTTCAACCTGAACGATCTGTTCGATGCGGCAGGCCAGACCGGTGGCGCCAACATCGGCGACCTGTTCGGCGGGCTGTTCGGCCGCGGCGCACAGCAGCCGCGACCGTCACGGCCTCGGCGTGGCAACGACCTGGAGACAGAGACCGAACTGTCGTTCATGGAGGCCACCAAGGGTGTGGCCATGCCGCTGCGGCTGACCAGTCCGGCGCCGTGCACGAATTGCCATGGCAGCGGGGCACGTCCGGGCACCAGCCCGAAGGTGTGTCCGAACTGCAACGGCGCCGGCGTGGTCAATCGCAACCAGGGCGCGTTCGGCTTCTCCGAACCGTGCAGCGAGTGCCGGGGCAGCGGCTCGATCATCGAGCAGCCATGCGACGAGTGCCACGGCACCGGGGTCACCAACAGGACCCGCACCATCAACGTGCGGATTCCACCCGGTGTGGAGGACGGCCAACGCATCCGGCTCGCCGGACAGGGTGAGGCCGGGCTGCGCGGAGCGCCGTCGGGCGACCTGTACGTGACCGTGCATGTCAAGCCGGACAAGGTGTTCGGCCGCGACGGCAACGACCTCACCGTCACGGTGCCCGTCAGTTTCAGCGAGCTCGCGCTCGGCACGACGCTGTCGGTGCCGACACTCGAGGGCAAGGTCGGCGTCCGGGTGCCGAAGGGTACGTCGGACGGCCGCATCCTGCGGGTGCGTGGGCGCGGCGTGCCGAAGCGGAACGGCGAAGGCCACGGCGACCTGTTGGTCACCGTCAAGGTGGCTGTGCCGCCGAAGCTCGAAGGTGAAGCGGCCGAAGCGCTCGAGACGTACGCAAAAGCCGAGCGGGCAAGCGGATTCGATCCGCGGGCCGGATGGGCCGGTGCCTGATGTCGGCCAGGCGTTCCGAGGACCGTGAGTCGGCGCGGACCTTCCTGATCTCCGTCGCCGCCGAGCTCGCCGGCATGCATGCGCAGACGTTGCGCACCTACGACCGGCTCGGGCTGGTGAGCCCGCAACGCAGCTCGGGCGGCGGCAGGCGCTACTCTCAGCGTGACGTCGACCTGCTGCGCGAGGTTCAGCGGCTGTCTCAGGACGAGGGCGTGAATCTCGCTGGTATCAAACGGATCATCGAGTTGACCAACCAGGTCGAAGCGCTGCAGGCGCGGCTCGCCGAACTTGCCGACGAGGTCGACCGGTTGCGCGCCAAGCCCGGCCGCGATGTCGCGGTGCTTCCGAAGAGCACCGCTGTGGTGGTGTGGCAGCCGCGGAAGAAGACGCGCTGAAGCGTCCAATCAAGCCCTGTGTGAGTGTGTTCGAACCCCGGCCCCGCCGATCAACTTAATTGTTGGACGGTGGGGTTTTTGGTTTGTAGGGGTCGTACCACCACCATTGGGCGCGTTCGCCGGTGGGGCCGCGGTAGGGCGGGACGGTGGGTGGTGGTGTGGTGGGGGGTCGGGCCAGGGATTGGTTTGTCAGTCGGGTGCCGTAAGCGTCGGTGACGACGAGGCGTTCGGCGGGGCCGGTGATGGTGATCCTGCCTTGGTGGTGCATCCGGTGGTGATAGGGGCACACCAGCACCAGGTTGTGCAG
>DATEIG010000122.1:0-2930 GCA_035279185.1 Mycobacterium sp. | reverse complement strand
GTACCTGACGCAGTTCGCGTTCGAGGAGGCCAAGCACACCCAGGTGTTCCGCTTGTGGCTCGACGCTGTCGGCGTCACCGACGACCTCCAGGTCTTCCTCGACGACCTGCCGACCTACCGGACGATCTTCTACGAGGAGTTACCGGAATCGCTCGACGCGTTGGTCACCGACCCGTCCCCCGCCGCTCAGGTGCGGGCGTCAGTCACCTACAACCACGTGATCGAGGGCATGATGGCGCTGACGGGATACTATGCCTGGCACCGGATTTGCGTCGACAACAACATCCTCCCGGGAATGCAGGAACTGGTTCGGCGCATCGGCGACGACGAGCGCCGCCACATGGCGTGGGGCACCTTCACCTGCAGGCGCCACGTCGCCGCGGACGACGCGATGTGGGGCGTGTTCGAGGAACGGATGAACCAGTTGATCCCGATGGCTCTGCAGAACACCGACGACGCCTACGACCTCTACGAGGAAGTCCCGTTCAACCTCCAGAAGGAGGAGTTCCAGCAGTACGCCGCCGACAAGGGCATGCGACGGTTCGGCACGATCAGCAGCGCGCGCGGTCGCCCGCTCGAGGAGATCGACATCGACTACTCGCCGCTGCAACTCGAGGACACCTTCGCCGACGAAGACGCCAAAGCGCTGGCCGCTACGGCCTAGCCGTCTCGGCGGCGTCTTCGCGTGCGGCGACGTCGTTCTCACGTCGCGTCGCCGCACGCGCGGCGAAGTACAACACGGCCCCGACAGCCAAGAGGATGGCCGCGAAAAGCCACACCTTCGCGCTCTGCTGAGTCAGCAGCAGCACGCACGAGGCCACCCCGAGCACCGGCACGAAGGTCCATACGCGGAAGTGCGGATGCTCCACGCGATCGCGGCGCAGCACCAGCACCGCGACATTGGTGGAGATGAAGACGAACAACAGCAGCAGCACCACCGTCTCGGCGAGCGTGGACAGGTCGCCGACCAACGTGAGCACCATCGCGACCGCCGTCGTCGCCACGATCGCGACCCACGGCGTGCGTCGTTGCGGCAGAACCTTTCTCAACACACCGGGCAGTAGCCGCGCCTCGGCCATCCCGTATGCCAGCCTGCTCGCCATGATCATGGTGAGCAGCGCGCCGTTGGCGACGGCCACCAACGCGATGGCACTGAAGAGCCAGTCGGGAACGCCGACACCGGATGCGCCGACCACGTCCAAGAGTGGTCCTGACGACGTGGACAGCTCATCCGGACGAAGCGCCGTGGCACTGGCGACACCGACGAGCGCGTAAAGCACCCCTGCGGTGATCAGGGCGCCGAAAAGCGCTCTGGGATAGACCTTGCTGGGATCGCGGATCTCCTCGGCGACGTTCGCCGACGTCTCGAACCCGACGAATGAGTAGTAGGCGACGATCGCGCCGGAGAGGATTGCCAGCGCAGGGTTCGCGCCCTCCGGGAACTGCGTGGCGCGGCCGAGGTCGCCGCGGCCGCCGCCGACCATCACCGACACCGCGATGACGACGATCAGCAGACCGCTGAGCTCGATCACGGTCATGACGACGTTGCTCTTCACCGATTCGCTGATGCCGCGCGCGTTGAGGCAGGCGACCAGCGCGAGAAATACGATCGCGGCGGGCACCGCAGGCACGTCGATGAACGTGGCGAGGTAGTCGCCTGCGAAAGCCAGCGCAAGCCCGGCAGCGCTCACCACCCCGGCCGCCAACATGCAGAACCCGACGAGAAACGACACAACGGGTCGTCGGAAGGCGCGCTCGGCGAACACGGCCGCCCCGCCGGCCTTCGGGTACTTGGTGACGAGCTCCGCATACGACCCCGCGGTCAGAAGGGCGAGCAACAGCGCCGTCAGCAGCGGAGCCCACAGCACACCGCCCACGTCGGCGGACAGGACACCCATCAGGGCATAGATGCCGGCGCCGAGCACGTCGCCGAGAATGAACAGGAACAGCATCGGACCAGTGATTTTGCGCGCGAGCCTGTCAACCATGACGGACTTATTACCCAGTGTGTGAGCAGACAAGCGCCGGGTACCTAACGCCCATGACAGCGATGACCGAACGATTCGTGACCGCTCTGCGCGAGCTGCACCACAACCGGGAGGTCGAGCCGCTGGTCGATCTCTTCGCCGACGACGCGACGCTGAACAAGGCGGGCATCCCCCACGGCCAGAACGGCAAGGACGGCGCACGAACCTTCTGGGAGCAGTACCGCGACGTGTTCGACGACATCGACGCGACGTTCACCCACACCGTCACCGACGACGACCTGGCCTACCTGGAGTGGACATCGGAGGGCACGTTGCGCGACGGAACCGACTTCCGGTACGACGGCGTCAGCGTTCTGGAGACGCAGAACGACGAGATCGGCGCCTTCCGGACCTACTACGACACCGCCGCGTTCCTCAACGCGGACAAGCGGAACAAGTGATCTTGCGGCGGCGTTGGCCCGCCTGCGATGAGTAATTCGTCCACTCCCACAGTCGATATCCCGCTCGCTTCCCAGAGCGCCACGCGGTGGACGCCCGCACGTGTGTTGGTCACACGGTCGGCATTCGAGCTGCCGCATGGTGCTGACATCGTCAGGCGCTGCGAAGCAGCCGGCGTACCTGACATCGAGGTGCTCAGCGGCGACCGACTGCCCTCGCTGCGCGCCGACACCGACCGCGCCGCATACGCGTTGGCCAAGCGCACCATGGCCGTGGTGGTCGCGCCGCCGAGCAAGCGGCGCCTCGCGCCGATCCCGCCAAGCGCCGACTGGCGCATCGATCTGGCCCAGGGCTGCCCCGAGCACTGCCAGTACTGCTATCTCGCCGGGTCGCTGTCCGGCCCCCCGATCACCCGCGTGTATGCCAACCTGCCCGACATCCTCGCCGAAATGGACTCCCATGTCGGTGAGGGCACCGTCACGTCCACGACAATCGAAAGAGGTG
>DATEIG010000121.1:0-5275 GCA_035279185.1 Mycobacterium sp. | reverse complement strand
TCTCTTCCCCGGCGAGGCGTTCGAGATCGTGCTCAACATCGCGGCCCTCGGCATCATCGCGTCCTGGGGCACCATCGTCATCTGTCAGATCCAGCTCTACCGCTGGTCGAAACGCGGCATCCTCGAGCGGCCGTCATTCCGGTTGTGGGGCTCGCCCTACACCGGCTATCTCACGTTGGCGTTCCTGTTCGGCGTCGTCGTGCTGATGGCGTTCGACCCGCCGATAGGCACCTGGACCGTCGCGACGCTGGTCATCATCATTCCGGCGCTCATCGCCGGTTGGTATGCGGTCCGCGGGCGGGTGCTGGAGATCGCACGCGAGCGCGAAGGCTTCACCGGTTCGTTCCCGGTGGTCGCCAACAGGCCGCCACCACACCCGCGCAACGAGGAGAAGTAAAGGCCCTCTTCTGACCGCTGGTCGAGCACCGTTTGGCAATCACCAAGGCGGCACACTCTAGGCTGTGCCGCATGGCTGCTGACATCGTGCCGATCCGGCTCGGATTGACCAAGGGCGACCTGTACACGCTGTGGGCTCCCCGCTGGCGGGACGCCGGCGATGAGTGGGAGGCCCTGCTCGGCAAGGACGACGACCTGTACGGCTTCGAGTCGGTTCCCGACCTGGTCGCCTTCGTCAGAACCAACACCGACAACGACCTCACCGACCACCCGGCCTGGCAGAGCCTCACCGAGGCGAACGCGCACCGGTTCGACCCGCCTGAGGAGCGTCAATACGACCTGATCGGCGTGGAGGACCTCCTGGCGGACAAGCCCACGGAGGAGTCCGTGGCAACGCTGCACCGCACGCTGGTGATCGTGTCGTCGATCGGGTCGGTCTGCGAGCTGCCGAGCGTCACGAAATTCTTCAACGGCAACCCCGTACTCGGCTCGCTCGGCAACGGGATGGCGGACTTCAGCGGTCGCAGCGGGCGCAAGCGGTGGAGTGAAATCGGCGCCGTGATCGGGCGCAGCTGGGACAACGTCGTCGACGCGATCGACGAGGTCATCACGATCCCTGACACCGACAAGGCAGCGGCGGACAAGGCGGCCGCCGAGCTGGAAGAGCCCGCGCCCGAACCCGACGAGATCGTCGAGACCGTCGACAGCGAGGCCGAGGACACCGTCGACGACGACGCCGGTGAGACGACCGAGTCCGAGGCGGCAATCGCCGACCAAGCCGGCGGGCTGGTGCTCGGCGCCGACGAGGATTTCTGGCTCAAGGTCGGCATCGACCCGGTCCGGATGATCACCCGCGGCGGTACCTATTACACGTTGCGCTGCTACCTCGACGACGCGCCGGTGTTCCTCGGCCGCAACGGCCGGGTCAGTGTGTTCGGCTCCGAGCGGGCGCTGGCCCGGTACCTGGCCGACGAGCACGACCACGACCTGTCCGACCTGGCGACCTACGAGGACATCAAGACCGCGGCCACCGACGGCTCGCTGCGCGTGGACGTCACCGACGAGAACGTGTACGTGACCAGCGGCCTGGCCGACGATCTCGCCGACGGCCCCGACTCCGTCGACCGCGACCAGCTGGACCTCGCGGTCGAGCTGCTGCGCGACGTAGGCGAGTACGCCGAAGACGACATCGTCGACGAGACGTTGGACGCCGACATGCCGCTCGGCCGGCTCGTGGCCTATGTCCTGGACCCCGACACCGTGACCAAGCCCAGCGGTCCGTACGCCGAGGCCGTCGAGCAGTGGGAGTCGCTGGAGACGTTCCTCGAGTCGCGCCTGCGCCAGGAGTGATGAAGCCGCTGTCAGAACCCCTGCTCGGCGATAGCATGTTCTGCGCGGAAATCACACAGAGAGGCGGAGTCAAGATCATTTCCCACGTCGAAATTGGCTGCGGCCCTCGACAATCAGCGTGACTAGTCTCGTTATCGGGTCGGGGGTCCGCCTGCCGGAAGGGACCCCCCATGTCATCGCCGACCTCAACCACCCTGCGCCGCCTCAGCGCAGCAACTTTCACCATGGCAGCCTTCGCCGTCGGACCCATCGCGACGGCAATGGCCGCGCCGGAATGGGACATCGACGCTTACGACAAGTGCATGGCGAAGACGGTGAGAGATCCAGCCACGTGCTGCCTGATGTCCGGCGGCAACATCAGCCCTGACGACCCCAATGTATGCCTGGCACCCGCCGCGCTCGAACAAGAAACCGGGGCACAAGAGACCGGGCCGACCAGGCCCGCGCTGCCGCCTGAGGGACGTGCGGTGATGCCAGGCCAGGCGGTGGGTTGACCCGACGGCAGGGCTGAAGCGCTTTCGCGCGCGACATCCCCGCGTGGGGCCACACGGAGAGAGTCAGCCGATCAGCACGGCGAACCGCGGTTTGATCACCTCGTCGATGATGGCCAGCCGTTCGTCGAACGGGATGAAGGCCGACTTCATCGCATTGATCGTGAAGCGCGCCAGATCGCTCCAGCCGTAACCGAACGCCTCGACGAGACGCAGCATCTCCTGGCTCATCGTGGTGTCGCTCATGAGCCGGTTGTCGGTGTTCACCGTGACCCGGAATCGGCTCTTGGCGAGCCGGTCGAAGGGGTGCTCGGCGATACTGCCGACGGCCCCGGTCTGCACGTTGGAGCTGGGGCACAGCTCGAGCGGAATTCGCTTGTCGCGCAACAGCGCTGCCAGCCTGCCCAGGTGCACGGCACCGTCCGGCGCCACCGTGATGTCGTCCACGATGCGGACGCCGTGGCCCAGCCGGTCGGCGCCGCAGAACGCGATCGCTTCGTGGATGGACGGTAGGCCGAACGCCTCCCCCGCATGAATGGTGAAGCGGCCGTTGTGGTTCCGCATGTACTCGAACGCGTCGAGGTGGCGCGTCGGAGGATAGCCCGCCTCGGCGCCCGCGATGTCGAAGCCCACCACTCCCTTGTCACGGAAGCGGATCGCCAACTGGGCGATCTCCAGTGAGCGCGCCTGATGGCGCATCGCGGTCACCAGACAGCGCACCGTGATCACGCGTCCCTCACTGCTCGCGGCCTTCTCACCGTCGGCGAAGCCGGCGAGGACCGCGTCGACGACCGCATCGAGGGACAGCCCGCGGTCGATGTGCAATTCGGGCGCGAAGCGGACCTCGGCGTACACCACGTTGTCGGCTGACAGATCCTCGACACACTCGTAGGCGACCCGGTAGAGCGCCTCAGGCGTCTGCATCACCCCGACGGTGTGCGCGAACGGCTCCAGATACCGCTCGAGCGACCCGCTGTGCGCGGCGGTGCGGAACCACGTCGCCAGACCGTCGACGTCGGTCGCGGGCAAGTCGTCGTACCCGGTCTGCTGGGCCAGGTCGAGGACGGTGGCCGGACGGAGGCCGCCGTCGAGGTGGTCGTGCAGTAGCGCCTTCGGCGCCCGTCGAATCGAGTCGAGGGTCAGCGGCGATGTCATGAGGAGATCCGATCGATGATCAACGGCCCGATGTCGGGGGCCGTGTCGCCGACGCTCCAGCCGCCGTCCATCTCCGCCATCGCGGCGGGGAACCGATCGGCGGTCTCGGTGTAGAGCGTGAACAGGGTCTCGCCCGCGGCGACGGCCTCCCCCGGCCGTCGGTGAATACGCAGACCGGCGCCGGCCTGCACCCGCTCGCCGGGTACCGCGCGGCCCGCGCCGAGTCGCCACACCGTCAGACCCACAGCCATTGCGTCGATATCGCCCATCGTGCCACCCCGCGGCGCGGTGATGGTCTCGGTCTGCGTCCCGATCGGCAACGGCTGCGTCACGTCGCCGCCCTGCGCTGCGATCAGCTTCCGGAAGTGGTCCATGGCAGTGCCGTCGCGCAACGTCTCCGCGGGGTCGACCCCGTCCACACCGGCCGCGTCGAGCATCTCGGTGGCCAGCGCCACCGTCAGCTCGACGACGTCGTCGGGTCCCCCACCCGCCAGCACCTCGAGCGACTCCTCGACTTCCACGGCATTGCCTGCTGTCCTGCCGAGCGGCCGGTTCATGTCGGTCAGCAGCGCGCGGGTGACGACGCCCGCCGCGGTCCCCAACTCGACCATGGTGGCCGCCAACTCGCGCGACTCGGCCTCGGTCTTCAAGAACGCACCTTTGCCGACCTTGGAATCGAGCACCAGTGCGCGGGTGCCCTCGGCGATCTTCTTGCTCATCACCGAACTGGCGATCAGCGGCAGCGACTCGGTGGTCCCGGTGACATCGCGCAGGGCGTAGATCTTGCGATCGGCAGGCGCCAGTTCGCCCGCGGCGAAGATCGCCGCGCCGAGTTCGCTGAGCTGTTGTCTGATCTGGCTTTTCGAGATTTCCGCGGTGAATCCCGCGATGGCCTCCAACTTGTCCAGCGTGCCTCCGGTGTGCCCGAGACCCCGTCCCGCAGCCTGCGGCACCGCGCCTCCGCACGCCATGACGACGGGCACCAGCGGAATGGTGATCTTGTCTCCGACACCACCGGTGGAGTGCTTGTCGACGAGCGCGAGCGGCTTGCTGTCGGCGCGCCGCAGATCGCTGAAGTCCATCCGCTCACCGGAGTTGACCATCGCCGCCGTCCAGCGGGCGATCTCGGCCCCCGTCATCCCTCGCAGGAATATCGCCATCAACAGCGCCGACATCTGCTCGTCGGCCACCAGGCCGCGGGTGTATCCGTCGATCACCCAGTCGATCGCCGCGTCGGAGAGCACCCCGCCGTCGCGCTTGGTTCTGATGACGGTCGGCGCATCGAAAGTGGGCTGGCTCACGGCCTTTCCGGCTCCCCTCTGGTCAGATCGTCGGGGCCGAACGCGTCGGGCAGAAGCTCGCCCAGCGGCCGCGGTCCCGACGGGTGGTCGATCAGCATCTGCGGGCCGCCGTGCTCGAGCAGCACCTGCCTGCACCGTCCGCAGGGCATCAGCGGCGCACCGTCGGCAGCCACACACGAGAGCGCGACCAGCCTGCCCCCGCCGCCGGAATGCAGGGCGCAGACCACTGAACACTCGGCACAGAGACCTAGGCCATATGAGACATTCTCCACATTGCAGCCGGTCACAATTCGGTCATCGTCGACCAGCGCCGCAGCGCCGACCGGGAAGCCGGAGTACGGCGCGTACGCCGTCGCTGCTACCTCTGTTGCCTTGCGCCGCAACACTTTCCAGTCGATATCGGCAGTCACGTCAATACCGCCGACCGAGTTGGAGCGGACATCCCGAACCCTCCGTCCCGTGGCCGTACGTGATGTAGGTAACCCTAACTTGCAGGTCAAACACCCTCGAACGGCTAACACGGTAGTGCTTTGGGCACTAGAAATGGGATTAGAGTCGCCCCGACCACCGATGGCGTTGGAG
>DATEIG010000120.1:0-19240 GCA_035279185.1 Mycobacterium sp. | reverse complement strand
ATTTGACTGCGGCACTGCAGAACTACGGCGGGGTCGTGATCCAAGCCGGCTACAACCATGCGGTCGCCGAATACAACGCGACGGCGGGGAATCGCGGGGCGCCGCCGCAACGTCCGCCGGAGCCTGCTCCGGCGACAGGCGTGTTGTCTGCGCCGCCGTCGGCAGGTGGGCCCGGCAAGGGCCTCTTCGACACCGCATTGGGTTTGGCGGAGCAGATCGGGATGCCGGTGCCCGACGGGGACACGCTCAAGGTCGACACGGCTGCACAGGCGTGGGACCGGCTGGCCACGGTCTATCAGACGGTGTCCGTGGTCGAGGCGCTGGACGTCAATGCGCGAGTGTTTAGTGAAACCCACTCGCCCGAAGTCGAATTGATTGTCAAGGATCTGCATGAGTTGAGGGATGCGACGGCCGCGGTACTCGATGGCTGTCGGGAGCTGGCGCAGTCGTGCATGGACTACAAGGCGGCGCTGGAAGACCTACGGGACCAACTCTTGGGCATCCTTGAAGACCTGGCGATAGAGCTGGCGGTCACCGCGACGATCGCGATCCTGGCCTCCTGCGTCACGTTCGGCGCAGGCGCTGCCGCAGGAACTGCCAAGGCCGCACACACGATCAGCAAGTTCGCCGGAATCATCAGATCGGCTGTCAACGGATGGAAGATCTCGAAGCGGATCAGCGAAGGCGTCAAGAGAGCGCACAACATCGCGGCAGTGCGCACGCGGCTCGAGCGCATCAAGAGCTTGCGGCGGAAGGCGAAGGCGGAGGAGCGGCCGCTGCCCTCTCGTCCTGTAGGAGCGGAATCCGATTGGGTCTCGCGTCCCGCTAACAACGGCCACGGCGTGGTCTACCAGAAACCGGGATCCAGTCTGGATTCGAATTCGATTCGAATCATGGAACCGGGCACTGATCCGACATACCCGAATGGCTATGTGAAGTTCACAAATAGCCATAATCAGCCGATAGGACTCGACGGAAGACCGGGTAGTCGCGCGCACACGCACATACCCCGCAATCCTGATGGTTCCTACCCGATACCCGAAGGGTGGTAACGATGGACTTGGGACTGCGCGGAAAGAAGGTTGTGTCTCAGCAGATCGAGTACACCGTCGCCATGTACCTGAGCGATGGGTACCTCATCCGATTCGATGGGCCGTTCGCTCTCCTGGTCGACAACCAGCGCGTCTCAATAGCCCCCGACGTTGATCCGCCTGAGCACTTCGATCCCGTGCGGCAACTCGTCGGAGACACGATCAGGGAGTCGCTCGTGGATGATTCAGGCGCGCTCTCGATCTCGTTCGACACCGGAGCGAGGATCGAATGTGTCCCAGATGAGCAATTCGAGTCTTGGACGCTAGCGGGTCCGCGCGGATTCAAAGTCGTGAGCATGCCGGGCGGAGATCTTGCCGTCTGGGACGAAGCAGATCCCGATGAGTTGCGAGAGTAAGTGGTCCAAGAGTGGCCTGATCAGTTCAATGTGGTCGACTTAAAAAGCGAATGTTCGGCTCGCGACCTGGGTCTTTGAGTCTGCCCCGACGATCCGTAGGACACCGCATAGTCACGTCCACGCACGACGCAACTCCTCGACGAGATCGCCGCGATCGCCCACGGTCAGGGGAATCAACTGCAACCACGACGCCATCGCGTGGAGTCCCCACCATCGTCTCGGCGACGCTCATCGGACCGGGTCGACCCATTCGGGAGACACCTGTGGTTCAGCGAAGCGCCGCCCACACTCCCATCGGGTGAGACTGGTGACAGCATGATCGACGAAGACTTCGGCAACGTCGAAGCGCTGTCCGAAAACCGCATCGATTGTGCCGTTTCGGACGCGACGCGCCGCGACGGCGCCCAATAGTGCACACTCAGCCGAGCGCGCGGCGCAACTCGCCGACCAAATCTCCTCGCGAACCCACCGTCACGTCGTCCAGCCCCAACCACGACGCCATCGACCGCAATTCCCCCGCCATCGCCTCGGCGACGCGCACCGAATCCCTGCCTGGTTCGGTGAACGCACCCACCGCGTTCAGCGTGCCCGCCGCCCGCTCAGCCTTCAGATCAACTCGACCCACCAGCTGACCGTCCATCAGAAACGGCCATACGTAGTAACCGAATTCGCGTTTCGGCGCAGGCGTGTAGATCTCGATGCGATAGCGGAACCCGAACAACCGCTCCGCCCGAGGCCGGAACCACACCAGCGGGTCGAACGGGCACAGCAGCGCCGTCCCCCGCTCGAAACGCGGCACAATCTGGCCAGCCCGCAGATACCCCGTCGCGGTCCAGCCATCCACCGAAACTGGCTCCAGCTCACCACTTTTCACCAGGCTCGCGATCGCCGGCTTCACCTGTGCCGCTCCTAGCCTGAAGTAATCGCGAATGTCCGCCTCGGTTCCCACGCCCAGAGCCGTCGCCGCCCGCACCACCAACTCACGAACGGCTTCGTCGTCGTCGACCTCCCGCGCCAGCACCTCGGGCGGCAGCACGTTCTCCGTCAGCTCATAGTGCCGGGCGAAACCGACCCGCGTCGCCGTCGTCAAAACCCCGGCCGACCACAGCGCCTCGGCCACCCACTTGGTGTCGCTGCGGTCCCACCACGGCCCCTTGCGGCCGCGCGGCTCCGACTCGAGATACGCCTCGATCTGCCCGGCCGTCGACGGCCCGAGCTCGGCGACCGCCGCGACGATGTCCTCGGCCAACGTGGCGTTCTTCCTGACGATCTCCCTGCCCCACCGACCGTCGGCGTACTCGCGCATCCTCCAGCGCAGCAGGGGCCAGTCGTCGACGAACATCAGCGCCGCCTCATGCGCCCAGTACTCGACCAGCAGCCGCGGCGACCGCGCGCTGTGGCTCCACGCCGCCCGGTCGACGATGTCGCGGTCGTAAGGGCCGAGCCTGCTGAACACCGGCGCATAGTGCGCGCGCACCGCGACCGAGACTGAGTCCAGCTGCAGCACCTGGATCCGGGAGATCAGCCGTCGCAGGTGCGCACGCGTCACTGCCCCACGCGGCTTCGGCTCGTGGAAGCCCTGCGCGGCCACGCCGATGCGCCGCGCCTGAGCGCCGGTCAACCGGCTCATGCCCGGTTGTAGGACAGGAAGCGGTAGCGCAGCCCCGACGTACTGGTCAGCCAGTCGCCGGCGACGCCGACCCACGACTCGTCGAGCACCGGCGCGACGGCATCCTCGTCCTCACGCCGCAGATCGACCTCGACCTCGGTGACCTCGCACCGCGTCGCCATGGGCATTGCCAACAGATAGATCTGCTCGCCGCCGATCACCCATGCATCGTCCTCGGTGAGCGCCTCGTCGAGGCTCCCCACCACCGTCGCTCCGTCGGCCATGTAGTCAGCTTGCCTGGTCACTACGACATTTCTGCGGCCCGGCAGCGGTCGCACCTTCTGCGGTAGCGACTCCCAGGTCAGCCGCCCCATCACCACCGTGTGGCCCATCGTCAGCTCCTTGAAGCGCGCCTGGTCCTCGGGCAGCCGCCACGGGATGCCGCCGGCGCGGCCGATCACACCGGAGGGCGACTGGGCCCAGATCAGCCCCAGGCCTGTGCTCACGATTCGGCCCTGCGAGCAGGCCTCATACGGCTACGGGCGCCTTGATCGCAGGGTGCGGATCATAGTTCTTGATGACGATGTCGTCGTAGGTGTACTCGAAGATCGAATCACGCGGCGCCAGAACGAGTTCGGGGTAAGGCCGCGGTTCACGGCCGAGCTGCTCGGTGACCTGCTCGACATGGTTGTCGTAGATGTGGCAGTCGCCGCCGGTCCAGATGAACTCGCCCACGTCGAGCCCGGCTTGCGCCGCCATCATGTGGGTGAGCAGCGCGTAGCTCGCGATGTTGAACGGCACCCCGAGGAACAGGTCGGCGCTGCGCTGATAGAGCTGGCACGACAGCCTGCCGTCGGCGACATAGAACTGGAAGAACGCGTGACACGGCGGCAGCGCCATCTGCGGGATCTCGCCGACGTTCCACGCGGAGACGATGTTGCGCCGCGAGTCCGGGTCGGACTTCAGGAGCTCCAACGCGGCGCTGATCTGATCGATGTGCTCACCCGACGGTGTCGGCCACGACCGCCACTGGACACCGTAGACCGGGCCGAGATCGCCTGCCTCGCTTGCCCACTCGTCCCAGATGGTGACGCCGCGCTCCTGCAGCCAGCGCACATTCGAGTCGCCACGCAGAAACCACAGCAGCTCGTAGATCACCGACTTGGTGTGCACCTTCTTGGTGGTGATCAGCGGAAACCCGGCGGAGAGGTCATAGCGCAGTTGGTGGCCGAACAGGCTGCGGGTTCCGGTGCCGGTGCGATCGGATTTAGGCGTACCGCGATCGAGCACGACGCGCAGCAGATCCTCGTACGGAGTAGCGATCGGCACGCCGCCCAGCTTACGGCCAGAGCCGTGGCGTAGAACGGAATGCATGCCGAGTGTCTCAGCTTCCATCCCCACGCCCGACGGCGTCTGCCCCGCCACGCTGCACACCCCCGCCGGCGAGGGCCCGTGGCCCGGTGTCGTCATGTACGTCGACGCGGGCGGTGTCCGCGACACCATGCACGAGTTGGCCCAGCACCTCGCCGACAAGGGATATGCGGTCCTGCTGCCCGATGTCTACTACCGCCACGGCGACTGGAAGCCGTTCTCCATGGAGACCGCGTTCAGTGACCAGGCCGAGCGCACCCGGCTGATGGGGATGGTCGGATCGTTGACGCCGGACATGATCGCCGCTGACGCGGGCGCGTTCTTCGACTTCCTCGACTCGCGGCCCGACGTCTCCGGGTCGAAATACGGCATCTTCGGCTACTGCATGGGCGGCCGGGCCTCGGTGATCGTGGCAGGCCGCCAGCCCGAGCGTGTCGCCGCGGCAGGCTCCTTCCACGGCGGCGGCCTGGTCACCGACGACCCCAACAGCCCGCATCTGCTCGCCGACAAGATCACGGCCACGGTCTACGTCGCGGGCGCCGAGAACGACGGCAGCTTCACTACCGAACACGCCGAAACCCTCGACAAGGCGCTGACCGCGGCCGGCGTCGAGCACATGGTCGAGTTCTACCCCGCCGGCCACGGCTTCGCGGTGCCCGACAACCCGCCCTACGACGAGGCGGCCGCGGACCGGCACTGGGCGGCACTGGAGCGGCTGTTCGGCAACTCGCTGGCCTGACCTGGCCCGACCCCGCTGTTGGATCGGCGGCGATTGTGCGCGACGATATGCGCGTGGACAACGAGGTCAGCACCGCCAACGACGCCGCTGAGGTCGGGTCGCGAATGAATCCCGTGCTCGCGCGCAGCTGGCTGCTGGTCAACGGCGCACAGTACGAACGCTTCGCCCCGGCCGCGCAGTCGCGCGCCGACATCGTCGTCCTCGACATCGAGGACGCCGTCGCACCCAAGGACAAGGCCGCCGCGCGGGGCAACGTCATCACGTGGCTCGGCGAAGGCAACAGCGACTGGGTCCGGGTCAACGGCTTCGGTACGCAGTGGTGGCAGGACGACCTCGACATGTTGTCGGGGACGTCGGTCGGTGGGGTGATGCTGGCGATGGTCGAGTCCGTCGACCATGTCACCGAGACGGCCAAACGCCTTCCCAACATCCCGATCGTGGCCCTGGTGGAGACGGCCCGCGGCCTCGAGCGCATCACCGAGATCGCGGCGGCCAAGGGTACGTTCCGGCTGGCGTTCGGCATCGGCGACTTCCGTCGCGACACCGGCTTCGGTGACAACCCCATGACGCTGGCGTACGCCAGGTCGCGGTTCACGATCGCGGCGAAGGCGGCTCACCTGCCGAGCGCCATCGACGGGCCGACCGTCGGCACGAGCGCTCTCAAGCTCAGCGAGGCGACCGCCGTCTCCACCGAGTTCGGCATGACCGGCAAGATCTGCCTTACGCCGGACCAGTGCGCCACCGTCAACGAGGGCTTGTCACCGTCGGTCGAGGAAATCGCCTGGGCGAAAGAGTTTTTCACCGAGTTCGAACGCGACGGCGGCGAGATCCGCAACGGATCGGACCTGCCGCGTATCGCCCGCGCGAACAAGATCCTCGACCTGGCCCGCGCCTACGGCATCGAACCCTCGGAGTTCGACGACGTCGACGACCCCGCTCACATCCCGGCGCCGTCGGACACCTACCACTACTGAGCCGGCGGCGGTAGCTTGTCGTCGTCTTTCCTGCTGAGCATCCGTCCTATCGCCCGCAGCAGCCCACGACCGGCGTAGATGCCCGCGGCCACCGACACGATGATCATCACGATGAACATCACCAGCCAGTTGGCTCGGCTGTGGCTGACGTTCCACCAGACGATGGTGAAGAGGATCGCGGCGATGAACACCACGATGTCGCGCCAGTTGCCGCTGTAAGACATTGCCGCCAGCCGCAATTCGCGGCCGCGCTCAGTCGTGGTGATGAGGTCGTCGATGCGCTGGTCGATGCTCTGCTTGAGTCTGGCCTTCAACTCCGGCTGGTCGTCGGGGATGCGCTCCAACAGATCGAAGTCCTTGGCGATCAGACCGCGGACATCCGGCCCTTTGATGTTTCCCGCGACGGCACCCAGCAGTGCTCCGCCTGCGATTGGCGCTGCGCCCAATGCGAGTTCGGCAATACCTGGCATGACTGCGATCCTTTCAGGCGACGCCCCGAGACTGCGGTTGTTGACGGAATTCGGCTGAAATCTGTCACCTTGTGCAGTCTCGGGGTGGTCACTCCATCAGCGCAGCGGCGACCGTGGCGCCGAGATTCCAGCACGCCTCGAGATCGTCCTTGGTCGGCTTCCCCGATACGACGACGGCGGCGGCCGCTTTGGCCCAGCCCAGCCCCGTTGTGATCGAGTCGATTCCGCGTTCGGCGCCCTCGGTGCCCTCGTTGCCGTGGAGATAGACGCCGAACGGACGCCCGCGCGTCGCGTCGAGGCACGGGTAGTAGCAGACGTCGAACGCGTGCTTCATCGCGCCGCTCATGTAGCCCAGGTTCGCGGGCGTCCCGAGCAGGTAGCCGTCGGCGTCGAGCATGTCATTCGGCGACAGTGTCAGCGCAGGCCGCCGCACCACCTCGACACCCTCGATCTCGGGGTCGGTTGCGCCTGACAGCACCGCCTCGAACATCTCGTGGGTATGCGGTGAGGGCGTGTGGTGAACGATCAGCAGCCGCTTGCTCACTGGTGACCACCACCCTGGAGTTCGACAGCCTTCTTCATGGTCTCCCGCGCCCTGCTCCGATCGCCCGCGTAGTCGTAGGCCCGCGCCAGCCGATACCACCGCAGCCAGTTGTCCGGATCCTGCTCGAGCTCGTCACGCACGGTCTCGAACAGTGCGTCGGCCGCGTCGCGCTGGATGCGGCCCGAGGGCATCCTCGGCAGCTCGCTGACATCGAGTTCCATTCCGTCCTCGCGCGCCAGCCGCGCCAGACGCTGATGCGCCAGACCGGCCTGCACTGTGCTGACCATGACCCAGACGCCGATCAGCGGCATGACCAGAATCGCCAGGCCCAGCCCGACGGCCGCGCCGCTGCCCGAAGTGATGAACGCCCACGCGATCCGTCCGAGCAGCAGGAAGTACACGACCATCGCCACGCACATGAAGCCGATCAGCAGCTGAATGCGCAACGAACGCCTGCCTTCGGAAGTCATGGCTCCGCTCAGGTCAGGTCCAGTAGCGGCTCGATGCCCACGGTGAGGCCCGGATGCTCCGCGACCTTCCGCACGGCGAGCAGCACACCGGGTACGAACGACGTCCGGTCCAGGCTGTCGTGGCGGATCGTCAGCGTTTCACCCTGCGTGCCGAACAGGACCTCCTGGTGCGCGACGAGCCCCGCGAGGCGAACCGAGTGCACGGGTATGCCGTCGACGTCGGCTCCCCTGGCTCCGTCGAGACCCGTGCTGGTGGCATCGGGGTTGGGCGGCAGGTCTTTTCGCGCCTCGGCGATGAGCCGCGCGGTGCGGGCGGCGGTCCCGGAGGGGGCGTCGGCCTTGTGCGGGTGGTGGAGTTCGATCACCTCGACCGAATCGAAGAACCGCGCCGCCTGCTGGGCGAAGTGCATCGACAGCACCGCACCGATCGCGAAATTGGGAGCGATGAGGATTGCGACCTCCGGCTTGGCGGTGAGCCAGCTACGCACCTGCCCGATCCGCTTGTCGTCGAAGCCGGTGGTGCCGACGACGGCGTTGATGCCGTTCTCGATGAGGAACTGCAGGTTGTCCATCACCACGTCGGGGTGGGTGAAGTCGATGACGACCTCGGTCTCGGATTCGGTGAGGAGGCTGAGCGAGTCGCCCGCGTCGACCGCCGCTGACAGCGTCAGATCGTCGGCGTCCTCGACCGCTGACACCATGGTCGCGCCGACCTTGCCCTTGCTTCCCAGCACTCCGACTCGCATGGGCTCACCCTAGTTCGAGGTACGTCCGCAGCGCCGGTGGCCGCCGAGAACCAGCGGACGCGCTTGCGTCAGTATCCCGGGTATCCCGGGTATCCCGGGTACGGGGGCGGGCACGGATAGCCCGGATAGCACGGCGGTGGCGGGGGCGGAGGTACGAAGTACCACCACGGCGGAATCCAGTCTCCGACGTCCACCCAATCGACTCCGCCGCCCCAGTTGTGTCCTCCGCCCCAATGCCCCCAGTGCCCGTGACCGGGGCCCGGTATCCACGGGATGTTGGGTCCGTGTGGTTTGGCGTCGGCCAGACCCGCTCCGAATCCCAGAGCGGCGAAGCCCACCATCCAGAACGTTGCGGCCGCGGCGATGAATTTTCTGCGCTTCATATCGCACCCCTGGTGCAACTGCCTACCCAGGCAATGCTCCTCTTCCGGCCGCCGCGGCACAAGACAACGGCCGGGTACGCCGAGCGGTCAGCACACCACGTCGACGTACACCGTCTTGGCCGTGACGGTGGTGACGATGCCGCTCCCGGCACCGGGCGCACCTGAGTCGCGCCGGGCAAAGGTCGGGCCTGCATGTATCCCGCTCGCCACACAACTGTCGAGAGGCGCCGCACCGATCTTGTTCACGATCACATGGAATCCGTTGGCCTGCAGCGCGCGGACTGTCTGCGCTGCCGAGGCCGGCCCCGACGGCGCCGCGTTCGCAGCTGTGGCCGCGCCCATCCCTATGAGAGCCGTTGCAACACCGGTGATTACGTACGTTGTTGTCTTTCCCATGCCCCTAGCTAGGGGTGCGGGTTACAGCGGAGAGGCGCCACGCAGGTGCTCAAAGATCAGCGACGTCTGCGTGCCTGCCACGTCGGCGTCGGCGTTGAGGTTCTCGACGACGAACGACCGCAGGTCATCGGTGTCGCGCGCCGCCACGTGCAGGATGAAGTCGTCGGCGCCCGCCAAGAAGTACACGTCCATGACCTGGGGCTTGCTCCGTATCTGCGCGATGAAGTTGCGGATCTTGGCGCGCGCGTTGGCCTGCAGGCTGACCGAGATCATCGCCTGCAAAGACAGACCGATCGCAGCCGGGTCGATGTCGGCGTAGAAGCCGCGGATGACGCCGAGTTCGTGCAGCCGGCGCACCCGGCCGTGACACGTCGAGGGCGCGATCCCGACCGCGTCGGCCAGCGCGCTGTTGGGCATGCGAGCGTCGCGATGCAGGAGTATCAAGATCCGCCGATCGACCTCGTCGAGCTCGGCCGCCCGAACATCCTTCGGCGGACGCGGTCGACTCGCCATCAGTAACGATGATTCTTCTTTCACACTTCGACTTTATCGAATGATTGACGGAACTATTGCTCCTCAGTCGAATTTTCTTCAGAATTTGAGTCATTCCATCGACGATCAGGAGTGGTCATGCGTGTCGGCGTCCCGACCGAGATCAAGAACAACGAATTCCGTGTCGCCATCACCCCCGCCGGTGTGGCCGAGCTGGTCCACCGCGGCCATGAGGTACTGATTCAGGCAGGCGCAGGCGAAGGATCGGCTATCGCCGACGCCGACTTCAAGCGCGCAGGCGCTCAGATGATCAACAGCGTCGACGAGGTCTGGGAAGAAGCCGACCTGCTGCTGAAGGTCAAGGAGCCGATCGAGGCCGAGTACAAGCGGCTTCGCAAAGGCCAGACCCTGTTCACCTACCTGCACCTCGCAGCCTCCAAGCCGTGCACCGACGCGCTCATGTCGTCGGGCACCACGTCGATCGCCTACGAGACCGTGCAGACCGCCGACGGCGCGCTGCCACTGCTTGCCCCGATGAGCGAGGTCGCAGGCCGGCTCTCGGCGCAGGTCGGCGCCTACCACCTGATGCGCAGCCACGGTGGCCGCGGCGTCCTGATGGGCGGTGTGCCCGGGGTGGCACCCGCCGAGGTCGTCGTCATCGGCGGCGGCGTGGCCGGCTACAACGCCGCCCGTATCGCCAAGGGCATGGGCGCCCATGTCAACGTGTTCGACGTCAACGTGAACACCCTGCGCAAGATCGACAACGAGAGCAGCGGTTCGATCGAGACCCGTTACTCGTCGATGCTCGACCTAGAGGACGCCGTCAAGGGCGCCGACCTGGTCATCGGCGCGGTGCTCGTGCCGGGCGCCAAGGCCCCCAAACTCGTCACGAATTCGACTGTCGCGCACATGAAGTCGGGCGCGGTTCTGGTCGACATCGCGATCGACCAGGGTGGCTGCTTCGAGGATTCGCGGCCCACGACTCACGACGACCCCACCTTCGCGGTGCACGACACGGTGTTCTACTGCGTGGCCAACATGCCCGGCGCCGTGCCGCGCACGTCGACCTACGCGTTGACCAACGCGACGATGCCGTACGTGGTCAAGCTCGCCGAGCGGGGCTGGAAGGCCGCATGCCAGGCCGACTCGGCGCTGGCCAAGGGTCTGTCGACGCACGAGGGCGCCCTGCTCTCCGAGCAGGTGGCCGCCGACCTCGACCTGCCCTTCACCGATCCGGCCACCGTCCTGGCCTGATCGATCAACTGAACAATTCCCCGTCCACATACAACCAACGACGGGCTCTGACGGCGAAGTGGGACCGCTCATGCAGGACACCCTTGTGCTCCTCGCGTGCGCCGGTCCCACTTCGTCGCTTTCGGCGATACCGAGCGAGGAACTCCACCACACCGCCATCGTCGCCCGGTTGTCCGCCGACGACGCCCAGGATCTCCAGCCCCGTCCACACCTCGTCCGACGGTGTCAGCGACTGCGGCCTGGTCCGCGGATGCCAGGTCCGCCACACGTAGTCGAGGTCGCCGACGGCGTAGGCGGAATACCGCGACCTCATCAATTCCTCGGCGGTCGACGCCTGTCGCTCCCCCGCGTGCAGCGGTCGGCAACACCGATCGAACGGGTGTCCACTGCCGCATGGGCAGGGATCGGGTGCCGGCACGGATCACAGTCTTCACGATTTGTTTCTTGACACCTGTCAAGTAACCTCGGGGGCATGCTCCTCGCCGATGTGGTTCCCGATGCCCCGACGACGACCGACGACGCACTCGCGCTGTTCGACGCCAGTCCCGCCGTCGAACCCGACTTCATGATCGGCACGTGGCACGGCGCCGAGATGCCGACCGGCCACCCGCTCGACGGCCTCCTGGAGGCCAGCGGGTGGTGGGGCAAGCGCTTCGTCGACGCCGAGACCGTGCACCCGCTGCTCTTCCCCACCGCTGACAGGCGCGCGTTGTGGGCGGTCAACCCGATACTCGCGTTCTCCGGCCTCGGCGTCGCCACGAGGATTCCCGGCGTCAGAGGCCGCAGCCACGTCGGCGCGGTCAACCTGGCCAGCCCCATCCTGCGGACCCGACAGCCCAAGGCGCGGCTGCGCACCACCCGCTACCGCGGTGTCGACACCGCGACCATGGTCTACGACCAGCTGCCCGTCAACGACGTGTTCCGCAGGCTCGACGAGCGCACCGTCATCGGTGCCATGGATCTCCGCGGATCGAAAAAGCCGTACTTCTTCGTGCTGACGCGCGACAACTCGCTGCAGCTGCGTTAAACCAAGGCCAGCAGAGAGGTTGTCCGCCACCAGATCAGCGCGGCGAACAGGGCGACGACCGCCACCGTCGCGCCGACCTGCACCCCGACGCGGCTCTTGTCGGGCGCATAGGCATAGGCGAAGGCCACCACGCCACCGGTCAGCAGTCCGCCGAGGTGCCCCTGCCAGCTGATCGACGGCACCGTGAACGTGATCACCAGGTTGATCGCGATCATCATGACGACCCAGCGGATGTCGACGTTGACCCTCCTGCCGACCACGAACGTGGCTGCGAACAAACCGAATACGGCGCCCGACGCTCCCAGAGTCGGCACGTTCAGGGGTGAGAACAGATAGATCATCACCGAACCGCCGATCGCGCTCAACAGGTACAAAACGGTGAAACGCATTCGGCCGAGCCAGATCTCGAGCGGCGGGCCCACGACGAACAGCGCGAACATGTTGAACAGGATGTGGGTGATGCCGCTGTGCAGGAACGCCGATGTCAGCAGGCGGTACAGCTCACCGTCGGCGACCGCGGGCGACCACATGACGAACTCGGCCTCCACCCGCGGCGACGCCTTCTGGACGACGAAGGCGATGACGTTGATCGCGATCAGGACATAGGTGACGACGGGCGTCGTCGAACCGATGGGTCGTGTCTTCGGCTGACGCACACTCGCGGCCCCGGCACTGACGCACTCCGGGCACTGGTGGCCGACGGCAGCGTCGCGCATGCACTCCGGACAGATGTAGCGCTGACAGCGTGTGCAGCGCACGTAGGTCGTGCGGTCCGGGTGCCGGTAACACGTCGGCGCGGGGGTCGTCATCGTCCGTCGTTGTCGTTCCCGAGAAGCCACGGCACCAGCAGCGAAGCGACTTCGCCGATCAGCGGGCGGTTGTTCGGCGCCTTCGGGTCGTCGGTCCGCGACCGCGTCATGATCGCCAGCAGGAGCCTCTCGCCGGCGGGTCCATAGGCGATACCGACGTCGTTGGTGCTGCCGTAGTCGCCGTTGCCCGTCTTGTCCGCGGTCGTCCAGCCCGCGGGCAGGCCGGCACGCATGCTCGAGGTCTCGTTGGCGCGCATCCAGTCCTCGAGCTGCTGACGCTGCGGGGGTGCCAACACATCGCCGGTCAACAGGCTGCGGTAGCCGCTGCCCAGAGCGGTGGGTGTGCTGGTGTCGCGTGGGTCGCCCGGTATCGCGGAGTTGAGTTCGGTCTCCCAGCGATCCAGGCGGGTGCGGTCGTCGCCGATACTGCGCGCGAAATCGGTGATGGCAGAAGGGCCGCCGATCGTCTGCAGCAGCAGGTTGCCCGCGCAGTTGTCACTGACCTGCACGGCGGCCGCGCACAGGTCGCCGAGCGTCATCTGCCCGCCGGAATTCGGCGACGTCCTCGGCGAGTTCGGCAACGCCGCCCACGTCGGGTCGACGAATACCTGCTGTTGCAGTGTGAGCTCGCCGCTGCCCACCAACTGGAGAACCCGCGCCGCGGCGTAGCCCTTGAACGTCGAACACATGGCGAACGGCTCGCCGTCGCGATGCGACACAGTGCGGCCCGACGCGAAATCGACGGCGTACACACCGATCGTCGTGTTGTGTCGGCGCTGCAGCGCCTCGATGCGGTCATGGAGAGGCGGGGCGGGGTCGGCCAGTACGGGCGTCTGCGGGCAGGCGACGAGGCCGACCGCGGCCAACCCGCCGACCAGCACGCTGCGTCGGCTCAAACGGCTAAGTCCGGAGGTGTCCATACAATCGACATCTAGCACACCGCCCCGCTTGCCCGACCCAGGTGGGCGCGCGCTCTGTCCTCCGGTGGCGTTCGCCATTTGTCGGTGTGCGCGATTTTCGCAAACTACACGACTCTTTCCTTTTCGCGTTGGGCGACATGTGCAGCCGTCACGCAGACCCATTATTGAACAGCGTCGAATACGGTTCACGTGAGCCGATTCGCGCACTGTTCGACGCCGCCGACATACGCCATTGGAATTACTCGACCGATTTCGAGTAGTTACTACTTGCAAATGCAGCCCCGTTCCCGGTGAGCATGTGATTGGTTAATTCTGGACGTTTTCTTGCCGAATCGTTGAGGCGTTAGGGGTGGCGGCATGTCCGATGACAACAATTACCGCGCCTATTCGGTGAAGCGAGAACCGATCGTGGACTAAGAGTCGCAGCATGGGTTGAAAGAGACAGCGTCATGAGGGGCACAGACGTTGGCACGTCCGGCGACCGTTCAACCCCGACCCATCTGTTGATGCTCGACGCCCTCGACGAGGTGTTGATCGTCGTCGGTCGTCCCTCGTTCAGTACCAATGGATCGCTCGCAGTGTGCAGGATGCTGGCGCGCTTGGTCGATGCCCCGGCCGCCGCGCATGTGCGGTACCACGTGTCGGCCGGTAGGGCGACCCTGACCGTCTGGAGGCAGCGAACCGCCCCGACGGCTCTGAAGGTCGACGAACGATGTGAGTACCCGACGCACGGACATGACTGGTGGACGACAAGCGCTACGCGCAGGGCCGCCTTCGACGCGCTCGATCAGCGTCATCTGGCCGAATTACCGCTCGACCCCGGCCCAGATCAACCCACCATTGTCTTGGCCGGCCGAGACCGGCCGTTCAGCGACGCTGACAGCGAACGGCTTGCCTCGGCCCATCGAGCCCTTTATGTCGTCGAACGGATTGTCGATCGGCTTGGTGCGCAACGTATCCAGCGACTCGGAGCCGACACGTCTCCCGGGGCGATGTCCCCACTGACGGACCGGGAGCTCGAGGTGCTGGTCATGCTGAGCGAAGGATTACTCGCACGGTCGATCGCCCAGCGTCTCGAAGTCTCCGAGCGCACGGTGCACAAGCACCTGGGCAACCTCTATCGCAAGCTCGACGCGCACGACCGTCTGCTCGCAGTACGACGGGCCGAGTCACTTGGCCTTCTGCCATCGGCTCAGGCGGCAGGGTGGTAGTTGTACGTATTGCCGCCCGAGCGCGAAAAGTCGAATACTCGCGCCGTGAGGCACCACGTGTTGGTCAAGATGCGGCAGGCGCTCGCGGAGCCGCCGCTCATCCCCGACTGGATCACGTTCATCACCGACAAGTCCGTCGTCGTGACGTCGGTCAATTCCGAAGTCGATGCGGTCCTGCTTTCCGGTGGCTACCGCTTCTGGGTCACTCACGAATACGCCGCAACCCGTGACGGCTGGACCCCGCTGGAGCGACAGCTCGGCCTGGACCGTACCTACCGACTGGTCCTGCAGCGTGATGCAGGACGCCTGCCGAACGAGTTGGTCCAGCGGCTCGCCGCGCTGGCGTCCGTCGAGCGCGCACACCAACTCGAGGTGGGCGGAGCCGAAATGCCCGATCAGCGTGCGGTTTCCGTGTCCACCACGCAGAGCGTGATCGGCCAACGGCCTCTGCCCGGTCTGGACTTCGCCTGGGCGATCACGCGAGGGCGCAAGGACGTACAGGTCGCAGTCCTCGACACAGGCGTGAATCTCGACCACCCCGAACTGCGCGGGAAAGTCGTCGCAAAAGCAGATTTCGTCGATCTCGCGGGTCTGGAGACTTCGTCGTTCGTCGGCGATTTCATGGAAGCCGACGACGACCCGGAAGACGAGCTCGGCCACGGCACCCACGTTGCCGGCATCATCGCGGGCGACGGGATCGCGATGGATCCTGGCATCGCTCCCGACTGTCGGCTGATGGCGGTCCGGGTCCTTGCCACGCTGAAAATCGGCGACCGGCTGCAGGGCGCCGGCGTCGTCGACAACATCAATCCCGCCATCAAGTGGGCGGTGGACCGCGGTGCCGACGTGATCAACATGAGCCTCGGCGTTCGTCACACGGGCGGTGGTCTGCCTCACGAAGACGTGATCCGGTACGCGCTGGCCCACGGCGTTGCCGTCGTCGCCGCAAGTGGCAACGACGGCACGAACACCAAGTACTACCCCGGAGCGCTGCCAGGCGTGATCGCCGTCGGCGCTGTCGACGACGAAGACCAGGTAACGAAGTTCACTTCATTCGGCGCGCAGATCACCGTCGTCGCCCCGGGAGTGAACGTTCTCAGCAGCTACGCGCACGGACGCTATGCGATCGCATCCGGCACATCGCAGGCCTCCCCCTGCGTCGCGGGCGCGGTGGCACTGCTGATCTCACTGGCCCGCGACCACGACGTACGTCTGGGTGTCGACGAGATCGCCCGGATCTTGCGGGAGACGTCCGACAAACCCGACGCGCGGCTGCGCAGCGTCCACGCCGGTTACGGCGTGGTCAACATGACCGATGCAGTCAAGTGGCTGCTCGGCTCGCTCAACTGAACCTCACACCGACGTAGGAGATCTCATGCCCACACTCAACGGGTTCAACGAGGAGCTGAAAGTCGTCACGCCGCGAGGTTTCAAGATGCGTCGAGCCACCGCGACGGTCACCGGCTTCGCGCCGAGTGTCGACGACGACATCACGACGCGGCTACGCCAGCTCGACACCCTTCTCGGCAGACGGGTTGTCCCGCCGACGAAGACCGAAGCCAAGAAGTTCGTCACTGCCAAGCTGACTCCGCGCAGGGCGCAACCCGAAACATTTGCGCGTCAGGTCATTGCCAATCCGGCTCGACGCGCTGCGGCCGCATCGAACACCGGCAACTCGACTCAGGTCCCGGAATGGGCCACCGGAAGCCTGGCTCAAAAGTTCCACGACGCCAAGATCGGCGATGACGACAAGACGCTGACGGATTACATCGACGGCGACGCGACGCTGGCCAATCTCAGCTACAGCTTCGACGACGAACTCGACGACCAGTGGAACGAACTCGACTTCAACGTCAGGGCACTGCTGGCCTACCCGAACATCCGCCGTCTGTTGGTGGTTCGCGGTTATCTGGGCTTCAACATCACCAAACCTCAGAGCCTGATGAACTTCGTCGTCACCCACGCGACGGGGGCCAAGACATTCGTCGACTACGCAGTCGTCAGCGCGGCGCGCGATTACATCGAGGACAAACAGCTCCGAGTCAGAGACATCGACAAAGACGGCAGCGAGGTTGTCGAGGCCCTGCTCGAAGCCGGCCTGAATTTCTCGGCCGAGACGTTCGTTACCGACGCCATCGACGTCGTCACCGATTACACACACGACTCGAAGTACGAAGCGCTGATCCAGGCGGGCAAGGTCGACTTCGACACACTTCCTTCCTGGTTGAAACCACGGCTGATCGAATACATCAAGACCTCCGTGGTCAAAGTCACGCAGCAGAACGCACCGTTCTGGATCCCCACTTACGTCGCCAAGGCAGCCGCCGGTGGCGCCTCCATTGGCGGGACGCCCGCGGGCGAGCCGTTCAGCGTCGAGTTCTTCGTCGACGACAGCGCCTCACTGCAGGTGTCCACCTCGGCGGTGAGGTGCGCCGCACAGTTGTATTACGTGATGGTGCTCGGCGACGAGCTCGGTGTTTTCGATGCCGTGCGCTACTTCACCCACCGGTATCTGTTCCGCGAGGGATTCGCAGTCGAAGACCCTCAGCTGCGCCGCGATCTCGAGAATTACGTTTTCTCCGAACAGTTCCCGGGTCGCGACGATCTCGACGGCGGCCAGGCGCGCATGATGCGTTGCACGAGGACGGGCGAACGGCGGTCCTTCTACCGCCAGGTGTTCAACCAGGGCACCGAGCCGGTGCCCGGCGACGGACTCCCCAACTCCGACTTCTCGAGGATGTGGAAGATCCTCATGCTCGAGTCGGCCCGGTACCTGGAGAGAGCACAGTCGAGCCCGCACCCTGACAACTATGTGTCGCGGCAGAACGTCATGCAGGCCGTCGAGGACCTGCAGTACAACTTGTCGACCACGTGTGTCGGCATGGCGACCGTCATGACCCCGCTGATGTACAGCGAACTCGATTTCGTGGTGAAGCGAATCTTGGGTCACAGCGAGGTGCGAAAGCACCTCGTCCCCTCGGGCGGATCGTGGTGGAAGGTCGTGGAGAAGCTTCAGGCCGGGCAAGGCCGACGTGCGCGGGCATCGGTGGTGCACAACAAGGCTCGCATCGGCTACTCACTGATCCGTTCCATCGCGGAGTACACACCGTCCAGGTTCGAGGAGGACGAGCCGTTCGCGGCCTTCATCTCCAACGTCGACGCGTTCATCACCACGCAGTCCATCCTGCAGGAGGAGTCCTCCGACGGCACCGTCGACGACGACAGCGGAGAACACGGCGGCGCTGGCTACGGCGACGACGACCAGGCCCGCCGTGTCGGCGGCGAGGTTCCCGGAATGCCAGACGTATCCAAACTTCCCGGCATGCCTGCCATCCCCGGGGTGACCGCACCCTGGCCGGGCGACAACGGATCCGGTACACCCGCAGGCGCCACGGTCGGCGGGAATGACAGCCAGCCAGCCGACGATTGGGATTTCTGAGGCATCGGGGCGAACCGAGGTACGGAGACGTAAATGACCGAGATCGTTACCCCCGAAGGTGAACGTGACATCCTCGCCCAGGCTCGCGCCAACGCGGTCCGCACCTGCTCGACCGCGGGCTTCCACAACCTGCCGTACGCCGAACAACAGAGCGTCTACCTGCAGACCGTCGCACAGGAAGTGGACCGCATCAAGCGGAACCAGTTAGCAGGGCCCTTCGCGACCGACACCGGAAAACAGATGGGGTTCAAGGGTTATGACCCCGGGTTCCAGGGTTCGACGCAGGCGTTCAACGAATTGGTGGACAGCGTCGACTTCCCTCAATTCGTCGGTGATCTGCTCAAGGCGGTGTTCAACGCAAATCTCAAGGTGATGAAGGAGCAGACCGACGCCTACATCAAATTGATGAAGGAGTGCACGAAGTCCACCGCTGATTTCATCAAGAAGATCAGCGACGACGACACCTTTGCCAAGCTCGCCGAGAACAAGGGCGACATGTACAACGTGACCACCGAGCAACAGCCCGACGGCTCGTCCAAGCTGGTGCTCACCGACCCGCAGGGCGAGAAGGTCGACACCGACGATTCCGAGGTCAAACGAGCGATCCTCGACACCAAGCTCCTGATGGCCAAGGAGCATCGCGCGGCGCTTCGCGAGGTGTTGCTGATGGGCGTGACGCGACTTGTGGTCGAGAAGGGCAACATCGAGGCCGGTGTCGAGTTCATGATCACCGCCAACCGCAAGAGCACTGCCATGCACCGCGACGAGAACATCAACACCGTCTCGTTGCAGATGGAGTATGACCCGCCGCTCTGGGGCCTGTTCGGTGGGCCCAGCGGCTCGATGTCGATGACCAACACCAACATTCAAGTGAACACATCTCAGAAGGAGGCCACCGACACCCTTTCGGCGAAACTCACCGGAAAGGTCAACATCCAG
>DATEIG010000119.1:0-6030 GCA_035279185.1 Mycobacterium sp. | reverse complement strand
CGTCACCCCGACCGAACGACTCACCTACGCGCAGGCCGAGCAGCGGTCGGCCGAGGTTGCGCGCTGGCTGCTCGCGCAGGGCGTCGGTAAAGGCAGTCGGGTCGGCCTGTTCTTCGCCAACGGTGTCGAGTGGATCGTGTGGTGGCTGGCGGTGTCCCGGATCGGCGGGCTGGCGGTGCCGCTGAGCACGTTGTACACGCCTGCCGAGCTCGCCACGGTGTTGAGGCTCGCTGACATCGGCACGCTGGTCGCCCCGTCACGGGTGTTGACGATCGACGTCGAGGAGCGCTTCGAGACGGCTCTGCCGGAGTTGGCCGGGCAGCGCGCCGGCAGCTTGTTCGTGTCGTCGGCGCCCTACCTCCGGCGCATCGCGATCACCGCATCGACCAGCCGGTCGTGGGCGACGCCGTGGCGCAACGACGCGGATACGCTTGCGCCACAGAGCATTCTGACTGCGGTCGAGGGCGAGGTGTCGCCTGCGGACCTGGCTGTCATGGTGCACACCTCCGGCTCGACCGCCGACCCCAAGGGCGTCATCCACACCCACGGCACCCTGGTGCGGCAGACCTCGACGTGGCCAGGCGCGATTCGCGCTTTCACGCACGCGACAGGCGAAGTGGCCATTCTCTGCGCCATGCCGTTCTTCTGGATCGGCGGGCTGCTCGCCGCGACGGGGGCGTTGCATGAACCTGTCACGCTGCTGATCCTCCCCCGACTCGATGCGGAGACGGCCCTTGATCTCATCGAGTCCGAGCGCGCCACCGGAGTCGTCGGCTGGCCGGCGTTCACCCAGCGGTTGCGTGAGCATCCGTCGTTCGCCGGCCGCGACCTCAGTAGCGCGCCGATGCTCCGCGACGGTCCGCTGGACATCGCGATGATCGACGTCCCCGACGGGTTTCCGGTGCACCGCACCATGAGTGAGACGGCAGGCGGGTTCGCGTACACCGAGATGAAGATCGTCGACGAGCGTGGCGAACCGGTGAGCGACGGGGCCGTCGGCGAACTGCTCGTCCGCGGCGTCGGGGTCATGTCGGGCTACAACAAGCGTGAACGCGCCGAGACGTTCGACGCCGACGGCTGGTATCACACCGGCGACCGCGTCTACCGCAACGACGGTGATCCCCGGTTGTTCTACGTCGGGCGCACCAGCGAACTGATCAAGGCGGCAGGCGCCAACGTCTCACCGCTGGAAGTGGAGTCGGTCATAGAGGGGTTCGCTGACGTCACGCAGTGCGTCGTCGTGGGGATCGACGACCCGGTGCGCGGTGAGGAGGTGTGCGCGGTCGTGGTGGCCGCCGCCGAGATCGACATGGAATCCCTGGCCGTTCGCACCCGCGAGCAGTTGTCGGCCTACAAGGTCCCCACCAGATGGCTTCGCGCGGCCAGCGACCAGATACCGACGCTGGCCAGTGGCAAGCTGAACCGCAGAGGGCTGCGCGCTCTTGTCATCGACGGCGCGCTCGGCGGCTAGCCCGCGCCGACTCGCTGCGAGCCGGCGATCCACAGTTGACCGTTCTCCGAAGTGATTGTGACCGAACGGTTTTCGGTGTCGGTTGTGCCGTCGGGTCGGGTGTACCGCAGACGTACCAGGACGCTCGACGGGTCACGCGGGCTCACCGAGAGCACGGTCACCGACTGCAGACCCGACCAGAAGTCGAGGTAGTCGGCCTGCCCCGTCTGCGCCTGGTAGGCGGGATCGAGTTTCGACCAGGCCGCCTGTGCGTTGCGGGGCAACTGGGCGTAGTAATCGGTGACGAAGTCACGCATGTTCTCGAACGTGACCGTCGCGAGGTGCGCCGTCGTCGAGGTCGTTGTCGTCGTGGTGGTCACCGTCGAACCCGTGTCCTCGTTGGTGCGCCACGGCTTCCACACCAACAGCGCGGCGCTGACGAACAGCACTGCGATCACCACACCGACCGCGGCGGACTGCCGCCGTGCGGAGGCGTCACCCACCGGCATGGAACGGCATTGAATCAGCTTCAGTAGGCCCGGGCAACGTAGGCGATCGCATCGTCGTCGTCCGGGGGCAGCGCGCCGTCGCGCGACTGCAGGCACCTCACGGTCACACCGCTCGCGGCAAGGGTCCGTTCACCGGACTCGCCGACGGCACCCCACGGCACACGGGCCACCCCGCTCTGCGCGGCGTCGCACGCCTCCTCGAGCGTCGAACAGTCACGCGTGACCGAGTCCCGGCGCTGGGTCGCCGCACCCAGCATGTCGCCGTGCAAACGGTTCATCAGCATCAGCACGTCGTCGGCCGCGCTGCGCAACGCCACCGCGCGCTTCTCCCTGGTGTCGCGCCGGTAGACCACCACGGTGTCGTCGGCGATCTCCCGCGGCCCGATCTCGATCCGCACCGGCACGCCCTGCAGATCCCACTCGGTCACGCGGCGGCCGAAACTCTGGTCGACGTCGTCGTCGAGGCGTGCGCGCAGCCCGTGCCGCCGCAATTCGTGCACCAGCGTCGACGCGGCGTGGTCCACTCGACCGTCGTTCCCGACGGCCACGACGACAACCTGGGTCGGCGCCACCGCGGGCGGCAGGACGAGGCCGGCGTCGTCGCCGTGAGACATGATCAGCCCGCCGAGCATTCGGGTGGACGATCCCCACGAGGTCGTCCAACACAGCGCTCTGTTGCCGTCGGCGTCGGAATACGTGATGTCGAAGGCGGTGCTGAAGCGTTGCCCGAGTTCGTGAGAAGTGCCCATCTGCAGGGCTTTTCCGTCGCGCATGATGCCCTCGCACGTCATGGTGTTGGCGGCTCCGGCAAAACGTTCGGCTGCGGTCTTGGCGCCGATGATCACGGGCACGGCGAGCACGTTGCGCATGAAGTCCTCATAGACGTCGTGCAGGATGCCGCGAGCGTACTGTCGAGCATCTGACTCGCTGGCATGGGCGGTGTGACCTTCCTGCCAGAGAAACTCGGTGGTGCGCAGGAAGATTCGCGGACGCATCTCCCACCGCACGACATTCGCCCACTGGTTGAGCAGCAGCGGGAGGTCGCGGTAGCTGTCGATCCACTTCGCCATGTACTCGCCGATGACGGTTTCGCTCGTCGGCCGGATCGCGAGCGGCTCGGTCAGTTCCTTGCCGCCGCCGTGCGTCACGACGGCGAGTTCGGGACTGAATCCCTCGACGTGTTCGGCCTCGCGTTCGAAGAAGCTCATCGGCATCAGCAGTGGGAAGTAGGCGTTGCTGGCCCCGGCGGCCTTGATCCGCTGATCGATCTCGGACTGCATCCGCTCCCAGATCGCGTAGCCGTACGGCCGAATCACCATCGTGCCGCGGGCCGGCCCGTTCTCCGCGAGCTTCGCCTTGGCCAGCACATCCTGGTACCACCGGGGAAAGTCGTTCTTCTGCGTGGTCAGCACCGCCATCAGCGTGACGTTACGGAGCCGAGGCGGGCAAAGTCGCGCTGTTTTTCGCGCCGCGGGCGCTCAGGCGATGACGCGGACGAGATACGGCGCCATGTTGGCGGTGCGCACCGGCGAGACCGTCACCACCGGATCGCCTGCCTCCAGCATCTGGTTGTTCCCCAGGAACATCGCGACACTCTGATTTCCGTTCGGCCCGTAGAAGATCAGGTCGCCGGGAAGGGCCTGCTGTGGCAGCACCTTTCGGCCGACGTTGTACTGGGCCCCCGACGAGCGCGGCAGCTTGACGCCGACACCGGCGTACGAATACAGCATCAGACCCGAGGCGTCGAAGCCGACGGTGCTGGCCATCGGGTCCAGCCCGACGACACGGCCCTGTCGGTCGAGGCCGACGGCATTGTCAGCAGGTCCGCTTCCGCGCGTCGGGCCGTTGGCGTCACCGCCGCCGAACGAGAACGGCACGCCGCGTTGGGACAGTCCGCGAGCGATCACGTACTGGATCAGCTGCTGGTTGCTGAGCGGCCGGGTGACGTCGGCGAGCGCCACACCGGGCGTCGCCATCACCACGGCAAGACCGACCACCAAGGCGTAGATGCGTTTCATGTCGAGCGTTCACTTTCTTCAGGACGGACGTCACCACAGCTACTTGTACAAGGTGGCCTCGCCAGGAGCCATCCGGCGCACGGCACATCGCCCAATGAGACGCCAGACCGTGACGAAACGGTGATCGGCGTGCTTGAGTGACGGCGTGAGCGAGTTCTTCCCCTACCGCTTCGACAAGCGGTTCGCGCCGATGTGGCTCAGTGGCGGCGCGCTGCCGTGGCGCGACGGCGTCACCGTCACCGACGACGGCCGCTTCGTCGCCACCTTCGGCCTGCTGCGTGTCGACACGCCGCTGGGAAACATCGCCGGGACCCACGTCACCGGGCCGTACCGGTGGTGGACCGCGGTCGGTCCCCGGCTCTCGTTCGCCGATGACGGTCTGACCTTCGGCACCAACCCCGACAGCGGACTGTGCATCCACTTCGCAGAGAAGATCAGGCGGGTCATCGGTTTCCGCGACCACTCCGCGCTCACGGTCACCGTCGCCGATCCGCCGGCACTCGGCGCGCTGTTGGACCGCGACCGGGAATAGCGCCGCGCCCCCGTTGTTGACCGTTTGGTACAGAACTTCGGACCTCGAGACAAAGGCACTGCCATGACATCCACCACCGAACACTCAGGCCAGACCATCGCACTCGTCACGGGTGCCAACCGCGGGCTGGGAAAGCGCTTCGCCGCCGAGCTCGTGGCTCGCGGCGCCAAGGTCTACGCCGCCGCGCGGCGGCCGGAGACGATCGACATCCCCGGCGTGATACCCGTACAGCTCGACATCACCGACGCGGAGTCGGTGCGCCTGGCGGCCGAAACGGCATCCGACGTCAACGTCCTGATCAACAACGCGGGCGTCTCGACCCGCGCTCAGCTGCTGACCGGTGACCTCGCCGACATCCGGCTGGAGATGGACACCCACTACTTCGGCACGCTGTCGGTGACGCGCGCGTTCGCCCCGGTCATCGAGGCCAACGGCGGCGGCGAGATCCTCAACGTGCTCTCCGTGCTGTCCTGGGTCCACATGCCCTCCTCCGGCGCCTACTCGGCGGCGAAGGCAGCGGCGTGGGCAATGACCGACGCGATTCGCGAGGAACTCGCGCCGCGGGGGATCCGCGTCGCCGCGCTGCATGTCGGCTACATGGACACCGACATGGCGGACTTCGCACCCGACGACCAGAAGAGCGACCCGGGATTCGTCGCCAAACTCGCGCTGGACGGCTTGTTCGCAGGAGAGCCGGAGATCCTCGCCGACGACCTGTCGCGCACCGTGAAGGCGGGGCTGTCGCAGCCGCCACGCGTCGCCTCCCACAGCGGCTAGCAACTGAGCGCGGATTCCGCCCTACGGCCGAAATGCTGGCCGTAGGGTTGGTCCATGGCCATCGTCGAAGCAGATGCAGCGCCCCAGACCCCCTTCGAGCAGGATGTCGCCGCCGTTCAGCGGTATTTCGACAGCCCACGTTTCGAGGGCATCATTCGCCTCTATTCGGCCCGCCAGGTAGTCGAGCAGCGCGGCACGATCGCCACCGACTACCCGGTGGCCCGGCAGGCGGCGGCAGCCTTCTACGACCGCCTGCGCGACCTCTTCGCCCAGCACAAGAGCATCACCACGTTCGGGCCGTACTCCCCCGGCCAGGCGGTCACGATGAAGCGGATGGGCATCGAGGGCATCTACCTCGGCGGCTGGGCGACGTCGGCGAAGGGGTCCACGACAGAGGATCCCGGACCCGACCTCGCGAGCTATCCCTTGAGCCAGGTGCCCGACGAGGCCGCGGGTCTGGTGCGCGCACTGCTGACCGCCGACCGCAACCAGCAGTACCTGCGCCTGCGGATGACCGACGAGCAGCGCGCGGCCACACCGGCGGTCGACTACCGGCCGTTCATCATCGCCGACGCCGACACCGGCCACGGTGGAGATCCCCACGTGCGCAACCTGATTCGGCGCTTTGTCGAAGCGGGCGTGCCTGGTTACCACATCGAGGACCAGCGCCCGGGCACCAAGAAGTGCGGCCATCAGGGCGGCAAGGTGCTGGTCCCGTCGGACGAACAGATCAAGCGGCTCAAC
>DATEIG010000118.1:0-5066 GCA_035279185.1 Mycobacterium sp. | reverse complement strand
TGGGAGAGGCGCCCCAGTACCTGTCGGCAGTCGCGCTCGACCGGTCCACGCCCAGCCCAGCAGAGGTCGAATTCTGGCGCGCCGTGCTGACGCCGCTACCGGAAGCGCTTGATTTGCCGGGAGTTTCGGCGGGAACCCGGTCGAGACGTGCGGGGCACCGCAGCGCCCCGCTGTCGGCCGACCTCCTGCAGAGAGTCGAGGCTTTCGCCACCGAACACTCCGCGACGCCTTTCATGGTGCTTCTGGCCGCATTCGGCCTGCTGATCCGTCGTCATACGGGCGCATCCGACGTTGTGGTGTCCGTCCCGGTCACCGAACGGCCCGCCGCGGCAAGCGATGCCATCGGATACTTCGGCAACACCGTTCTGCTGCGGCTGGACGCACGACACACACATACCTTCGGTTCCTATGTCGAAACGGTGCGTGACGCGTGTGTCGCCGGCTTCGCGCATCAGGCGGTCGGAATCGACAGCGTGGTCCGGGCGGTCAACCCGCAGCGGTCATCGGGCGCTGACGGGATGGATCATCTGGTCCGCCTCGGGTTCAGCATGCGCAAGACCGCCGAAGGCCTTGCCTTTGCCGACATTCGGGTACGCCGCCTCCATGTGGGGGCCGTCACCGCCGAGCGCCCGGTGGCGCTGGCGATCGTCACCGACCCGCATGGTGTGTCGGTGGAGTTCGAATACCAACGCGACGCGGTGGCCGATGAGGTCGTCGACCAGATGCTCGACCATTACACGACGCTGCTCGACCATGCGCTGACCCACCCCGGCCGGCGACTGACGGCCCTGCCCCTGATGGGTTCGGACGAGCGGGCATCGGTGCTCGCCCGGTCACACGGCGAGCTCGTCCCGACTCCGGCCACCACGGTGGTCGACCTGCTCGAATCGGTCGTCGCCGTGCGGGCAGACGAGGTCGCCATGGTCTCCGACGAAACCCGGCTGACCTATGCCGAAATGCACGGTCGCGCGAACCGGTTGGCGCGCTGGTTGATTGCGCAGGGGGTCGGACCTGACGACGTCATCGGTCTGCGCATGACCACGTCGGTGGGGTTCATCGTCGCGATGATCGCAGTGCTCAAATCGGGGGCCGCCTACCTGCCCATCGATCCTGCCTACCCGCAGGACCGCATCGACTATCTCGTCGACGACACGCGGCCGAGCGTCATTGTCGGGCCGGAAGAACTCGAGGCCGCGGAGTGGGCCGCCGCGCACCTGTCGGACGCCCCGCTGGGCGACGCCGAGCGTCTGCGTCCGCTTCACCCGGAACACCTCGCCTACGTCATCTACACCTCCGGCAGCACCGGCCGACCCAAAGGCGTCGCGGTTCCTCACTCCGCCATCGCCGAACACGTCGACGGCTTCACAGCGGAGTGGAGCATGACGCCCGACGACCGGCTGCTGCAGTCGTCGTCGGTCAGCTTCGATGCCTCGCTGCTCGACATCTTCGTCACCCTGACCCTCGGCGCCCAGTTGGTGGTGCCCAAACCCGATGCGTTCGGCGACATCCCGTACATGGCTGACCTGATCAACCGCCACCGCGTCACCGTGCTGCACATGGTGCCGTCGATGCTCAGCACACTGCTGTTGCTGCCGCAGGTCGGGGAGTGGCGGGAGCTGCGCCACATCCCGGTCGGTGGAGAAGCGCTCACGGGCGAGATCGCCGACAAGTTCGCAACCTATTTCGATGCAGACCTGCGCAACCATTACGGGCCGACCGAAGCGGTGGTGTGTTCGACCCATATGGACGTCGTGGGGCCCCAGGGCTCCGGCGTGGTGCCGATCGGTGTACCCAACCGCAACGTCTACACCTACGTGCTGGACCAGGAGATGCAACCGGTGCCCGCCGAGGTCGTGGGTGAGCTCTACCTCGGCGGTGCGCAACTCGCACGGGGATACCTGGGCCGCCCCGGGCTGACCGCGCAACGGTTCGTCGCCGATCCGTTCACTCCGGGAATGCGGCTGTACCGGTCGGGGGACCTGGTGCGCCGCAGGGTATCCGGCCACCTCGAATTCGTCGGCAGGGCCGATGAACAGGTGAAGATTCGCGGTTACCGCATCGAGCTCGGCGAGGTCGAGTCGGTGATCGCCTCCCACCCAGCGGTCGGCCACTGCGTCGCGGTCGCCACGGACAGCGATGTGGGGCCGGCGCTGGCGGCATACATCGTGCCGTCGGGCACCGGAGCGCCGTCGGTGCAACCCGACCTCGACGAGATCCGCGCACACGCGGCATCCGTGCTCCCCGAGTACATGGTGCCGGGCGCGTTCGCGGTCATCACCGAGATCCCGCTGACGGTGAGCGGCAAGCTGGACAGGCGTGCACTTCCGGCTGCGACGCCGGTCTCCGGGCACAGCTACCGGGCACCGGCGACCGACACCGAGCGCCGGGTCTGTGCCCTCTTCGCGGGATTGTTCGGCTCGGAACGGGTCAGTGCCGACGACTCGTTCTTCGCCTTGGGCGGGCACTCACTGCTCGCGGCCCGGCTGGCGGCGCAGCTGCGCGCGGAATTCGGTGTCGACGTCAGCGTCCGCGCGGTCTTCGACACCCCGACTCCCGCGGGCTTGGCGGTCGGCCTGGACGCCCTCGGCGCCGATGCCGGCCCCCCACGGCCCGAACTGGTCAAAGGGGAGCGGCCGCAAAGACTTCCGTTGTCGTACTCGCAGTTGGCGATGTGGTTCCAGTATCGGATGGAAGGACCGAGTGACGCCTTCACCATGGCGCTGGCGCTCGAGTTCGACGGTCCGCTCGACGCCGCGGCCCTACGCGACGCGCTCACCGACGTGGTCGGTCGCCATGAGGCGTTGCGCACCGGCTTCGCCGAACACGACGGCCTCCCGTACCAGTTCGTTCGTCCGCGCGACGCGGTCGACCTGACGATCGTCGACACTGCTCCGGCGGACCTCGAGACCACGCTGGCCGGCTTGCGCCGCACTGTCGTGGACCCGCAGTCCGATCGACTCTTTCGGCCCACCCTCGTGCGGTCCGCGGGCGACAGCCATGTCCTCTTTCTCGTCGTCCACCACCTCATCGCCGACCACGTATCGATGGGAATCCTGTACAACGACCTGATCGCGGCGTATCGCGCACGTGCAGCGCGGACAGCCCCGCTGTGGCCCGATCGGCCCATCGAGTACGCGGACTACGTTCTGTGGCAGCGGCATACCTTCGATGCCGACGGTGACTGGGCGCGCGCACAACTCGCGCACTGGCGAAAGACGCTGGAAGGCCTGCCCGACGAAATCGCGGTCGCCCCCGACCGCGCGCGTCCGGTCACGCTCGGAAGGCGCGGTGAGACAGCGAAATTCACGGTGTCGCCGGAACGACGCGCGGCCCTCGTCCGGCTCGCCGAGCAGGAACGCGCGACCGAGTTCATGCTGTACGAGGCGGTCCTCGCGACGGTGATGCACATACTCGGCGCCGGTGTGGATGTCGCGGTCGGCAGCCCCGCCGCGTCGCGGACCGACACGGCGTCAGCCGACGTCGTCGGGCTCTTCGCCAACATGGTGGTGCTGCGCAACGACCTCTCGGGCAGCCCGACCCTGCGTGACATGGTCGGCCGCACCCGCGACACCGTGCTCGACGCGTTCGCACACTCCGAGCTCCCGATCGAACGGCTCGTAGAGACCATCAACCCGCCGCGGTGGCGGTCGCGAAATCCCCTGTTTCAAACCATGATCAACGTGATCGGTCAGGACTGGGCGGTTGCTCCGCAGGCCGTCTCGGCCGATACCACGGTCGTCGGTATCCCGATGGATCTCGACGTTCCGTACCTGGACCTGAACGTCGGCCTGAGCGTCACCGCCGACGGCGGGCTCGACGTGTGGGTGGTCGCGAACGCCGACCTCTACGACCTCGAGACCGTGCAGGAGATCGGCCATGCCTTGGACAAGGCGTTGGACGCGTTCGCGACGACGCCGGATCGCACGGTCTCCGAACTCGAACTGTTGCCCGCGGCCACGATGCAACGACTGCTCGCCGCGCCGACGCCAGCGGCTGCGGAGCCGGGCGGCAACGGCGCACGCGGCTCGGCCGAAACCGAGCAGGTCCTGATCGCCCTGCTCGAGGAACTGCTCGACATCACCGGCGTCGAACACGGGGACAACTTCTTCGCGCTCGGCGGCGACAGCATCATCTCCGTGCAGTGGTCGTCGCGCGCTGCGGCGCAGGGTGTCGTCTTCACGCCCGCGATGGTGTTCGAGCACATGACCATCGGCGGGCTGGCCGCCGCGGCCGACGCGCAGGCGGTCTCATCTGCCGCCGCACCGGTTTCAGTGCAGGAGTACGCGCCGATGAGCACATCCGGTCTGACGCCCGACGCGCTGGCCGGCCTCACCGCCTCGTGGCAGCAACGCTCGTGAGGTGCCGGTGACGACCGCTCCCCAAATCGAGGACGTCCTCGCACTCACTCCGTTGCAGGAGGGTCTTTTCGCGCTGTACCGGTTGGCCGACGACGGCCTCGACATCTACTCCATGCAGTTCGTCGTGGACGTCGACGGCCCGGTCGACGTCGACCTGCTGCGTCGCAGCGCGGCAGCCATGCTCCAACGGCACCCGAACCTGCGCGCCTCCTTCTGGGACCGCGACGTCCCGAAGCCGGTCCAGATCGTGCCAGAATGCGTGGAGCTGCCGTGGACCGAACGCACCTCAGCCGCAAATGAATTCGACGCCATCGCCCGCTCGGAACGTCGACGTCCCTTCGACCTGAGCCGCGGTCCGGCGCTGCGCGTGACGCTGTTGTCGGTGCCGGGCGAGACAAGACGCAGGCTGATCTTCACTGCCCACCACATCCTGATGGACGGCTGGGCGCTCGCGGTGTTCTTCACCGAGATGCTGACCGTGTACAGATCCGGTGGATCGCGCGACGGCCTCGCCCCTCCTCGGCCGTACCGCGACTACATCGGCTGGCTCGCCGAGCAGGACACGGCAGCCGCCATCGCGACGTGGACCGATTACCTACGGCGCGTCTCCGCGCCGCTGATGGTCACCGAGGTCGCGGCCAGCGGCATACCGGACTCGACGTCGCGGGCGCTGCCCGCGGCCGACACCGCGCGGCTGCGTAACTGGGC
>DATEIG010000117.1:0-10909 GCA_035279185.1 Mycobacterium sp. | reverse complement strand
ATCAACGACAGGATGACGCCCGCCCCGATCGCGGGGCCGTTGACGGCGCCGATGACGGGCACCGGCGCGGCGTCGATCGCCAGGTTGAGCGCCCTGGCCTTGTCAGGCAGCTCCTCGGCGACACTGGACGGGTCGGACAGGTCGGCACCTGAGCTGAAGACGTGGCCCTGGCCGGTCAGCACGATCGCGCGGACATCCTCGGTGGCGGCCTTCTCGATCGCTTCGCGCAGCCCGTCGACCAGGGCGCTGTTGAGCGCGTTGCGGCGCTCCGCGCGCTGCATCTCCAAAGTCATCACGTGGCCGTTGCGGGTCACACCAATCATGCGCCCAAGCCTATATAGGGTCGGCATGTGAGCCGGATCGGCGCCCTCGAGCTGCGCGACGCCGTGCTGGACGAGGGCTCCTTTCGCAGCTGGGACGCCCCGCCGGTGCCGATCGAGCGCAGCGACTCCTACCGTCGCGAGCTGGCCGACGCCGAGGCTGCGACCGGCCTCGACGAGTCGGTCATCACCGGCGAAGGCCGGGTTCTCGGCAGGCGCGTCGCGGTCGTCGCGTGCGAATTCGACTTCCTCGCCGGGTCGATCGGGGTGGCGGCCGCCGAACGCATCACGACCGCTGTCGCGCGGGCCACCGCCGAACGGCTGCCGCTGCTGGCGTCGCCGAGTTCGGGCGGCACCCGCATGCAGGAGGGCACGGTCGCGTTCCTGCAGATGGTCAAGATCGCCGCCGCCGTCGAGATCCACAAGCGGGCCCACCTGCCCTACCTCGTGTATCTGCGGCACCCCACCACCGGCGGGGTGTTCGCGTCGTGGGGCTCGCTGGGCCACATCACGGTGGCCGAACCGGGCGCGCTGATCGGCTTCCTCGGCCCGCGGGTGTACGAACACCTCTACGGTGAGCCGTTCCCGTCGGGCGTCCAGACGGCGGAGAATCTGCAGCGCCACGGCGTCATCGACGCCGTCATCCCGCTGGACCGCCTGCGCCCGGTGCTCGACCGCGCGCTGACGGTCGTCGCCGACGCACCCGAGCCCGCGCCGCCGCCCCCGCCGTCCGAGCCCGTGCCCGACGTGCCCGCATGGGAGTCGGTGGTGGCATCGCGGCGGCCGGACCGCCCCGGCGTCGCACACCTGTTGAAGCACGGCGCGACGGACTGGGCCCTGTTGTCCGGCACCGCATTCGGCGAGGGCGCGACGACGCTGCTCGCGCTGGCCCGGTTCGGCGGCCAACCCGCGGTGGTGCTGGGGCAGCAGCGCCTCGTCGGTGGGCCCCGCACACGAGCAGGACAAGAAGGTCTCGTCGGCCCGGTCGCGCTGCGGGAGGCGCGCCGCGGCATGGCCCTGGCCGCGGGACTGCGGCTGCCGCTGGTGTCGGTGATCGACACCGCGGGGCCCGCGCTGTCGGCGGAGGCCGAGCAGGGCGGTCTGGCCGGCGAGATCGCGCGGTGCCTCGCGGAGTTGGTCACCCTGGACACGCCGACGGTGTCGGTTCTGCTCGGGCAGGGCAGCGGCGGTCCCGCGCTGGCGATGGTGCCCGCCGACCGCGTACTCGCCGCACTGCACGGATGGTTGGCGCCGCTCCCACCCGAGGGCGCGAGCGCGATCGTGTTCCGCGACGTCGACCACGCCCCTGAACTGGCTGAGGCACAAGGCATTCGGTCCGCCGACCTGCTGCGCGCGGGGATCGTCGACGTCATCGTCGCTGAGCGTCCCGACGCGGCTGACGAACCGGTCGAGTTCACCACACGGTTGTCGGCGACCATCGCCGACGAGCTTCACCGGTTGCGGGGCGTCTCCGACCAGAAACGGCTGACGGCCAGGCTGACCCGCTACCGCCGTATCGGGCTCTAACCGCCGAGTTCGGACACCGTCGAATCGAGGATCGCGGCCTGCTCGGATATGACCCGGTCGGACAGGTCGTCCGCGCCGATCCGCTGCAGGAGGTCGTCGCGCGAGATCACCTGCAGCGCGCCCCGATACTCCGGGGACTCGGTGTCGCTCTGCGGGATGACGGCGGTTCTGCCCTCGACCACGACCAGCACCGCGTCGGGGCTCTCGTTCTGCAGCAGTTCTCGAACGTCGTCGGCGGAGATCATCATGTCCTTAGCTATGCCCGCTGTCGCGCGGGTTAAGCCCTACTCCGGCAAGCTGATCGCCTGCGCGTTTCCGCGGCTGCGGAGCAGGAGCACCGCGACGGCGATCACGACCTCGACCATCGAGAGCCCCGTCGCCAGCGTCATGAGAAAGGACTGCGGGACAACGGCTTCCATGGTCGCACGGGTGACATGGTGTTGGCCCGACATCGGGAGGTGAACGGCCACCATCACGAGGTTCATCAGCGCGACCAGCGTCCAGGCCCGCGTGGTGTCCGACAGCCAGAGCTCCCGTGCGCAGTACAGGCACACACCCGCCATCGCGCCGGTCAGCACAGTCGAGGCCACATTGCCCGCGTGGCCGAGCATCACCGCGTGCAGCGCCGCCGAGATCGCGGCCAACACCGCTGCGATGCGCCGCGCGATCAAGGGCATGGGCCCATTGTGGGGCACGCTACGCGGTCAGGTACCGCTGGATCGTCGGCCCGAGCGACGCGACGACCTCCTCGTGTGACATCGAGACGATCGGCGGCAGCCGCAGCACGTATCGACACAGGGCCAGCCCGAGCATCTGCGTCGCGACCAGGCTGGCGCGGCGCTCGGGCGCCACGGGGTCCATGCCCGCGACGACGGGTATCAGCTGGCCCGCGAAGATCTCGCGCATCCGTTGCGCCGCCTCGTCGTTCGACGTGCTCGACCGCAGCAGCACGACCAGCGCCTCGTCGCGCTCCCAGCGGACCATGAAGTAGTCGACCAGGCGCGCCCCGACATCGGCGGGGTCAACGCCGGTGAGGTCGGGGATTTGCAGGTCGAAGTCCGCGGCGGCCGCGAACAGCTGGTCCTTGCTGCCGAAGTACCGCATCACCATCGACGGGTCGATGTGGGCGTCGGCGGCGATGGCGCGGATCGTCGCCCGCTCGAAGCCCGACTGCGCGAACCGCTCCTTGGCTGCGGCAAGGATGACCGCCTTGGTTTCCGCTGATGACCTACGCATGCCAACAAGTGTATGCCAACAAGTGTTGACTTTTGCGTTGCGGTGGGCGCATAGTTATGCCAACAAGTGTTGGCAAACGAAGGAGATGCACGATGAACAGCACATATGACACCGACGTCCTGGTCGTCGGCGCGGGCCCGACCGGCCTGACACTGGCCGCGTCCCTGGTCCAGCGCGGCGTCGCGACGATCGTCGTCGACCGGCAGACCGAGGGCGCGAACACGTCGCGCGCAGGCGTCGTGAACGCGCGGTCCCTCGAGGTACTCGAAGGTCTCGACGTGGCGCGCCGCCTCGTCAAGGAGGGCATCGAAGCACCGGTCTTCACCATCCGCGACCGGCAGCGCACGCTCATCCAGATCGACTTCAGCGGGCTGCCGACGGCCTATCCGTATTCGTTGATGGTTCCGCAGTCGACCACCGAGCGGCTGCTGCTCGAGCGGCTGCTCGAACTCGGCGGCGCCGTCGTCCGGCCCAAGACGCTGACATCCGTGGCGCAGGACGCCGACGGGGTGACGGCGACTTTCGACGACGGCGACGTGATCCGCGCGCGCTATCTGGTCGGTGCCGACGGCATTCACAGCACCGTGCGCGAGTACGCGGGCATCGGTTTCGAAGGCGGTCAGTATGAGGAGTCGTTCGTGTTGGCGGATGTGCAGCTGACCGGTGAGATACCCGCCGATGAGGTGCTCCTGTTCTGGGCGACGGCGGGCCTGACCGTCGTCGCGCCGCTGCCCGGCGGAGAGGTCTACCGCGTCGTCGCGCCTGCGGCCGACGCACCGGAGAACCCGTCGGCAGAGTTCGTCCAGCGCCTGCTCGACGAACGCGGCCTCGGCGCGGGCCGGATGGTCGTCGGGGACGTGGTGTGGGGTTCGCGGTTCCGCATCCACCACCGCGTCGCCGACTCGTATCGGGCGGGCAGGCTGCTGCTCGCCGGCGACGCCGCGCACGTGCACAGCCCGGCGGGCGGGCAAGGGATGAACCTCGGTATCCAGGACGCCGTGGCGCTCGCCGATGCGCTGGGCGGTGTCCTCTCCGCCGGTCCCGAATCGCTGCTCGACGACTACAGCGCGGCGCGGCGCCCGATCGCGCGCGACGTCGTCTCGTTGACCGACCGGCTGACCCGATTGGCGACGATGCCGCGCATCGCGCGGCCGATCCGCAATGCCGCGATCGGCGTGGCGGGCCGGTTCCCCTTCGTCCAGCGAGCGCTCGCCATGCGGCTCAGCGGCCTCGTCTACCGCTGACCCCTTCCGCACTTTCCCGCCCAAACCGACACACGGGCGGGAAAGTGCGAGAAGTTCGCGCCATTTCGTCGATCTCGGCGCGCAGTATGCTGGCCCGCATCGACACCGATTATCTGGTCATCGGCGCGGGTGCCACGGCGATGGCGTTCGTCGACACCGTGGTCAGCGAAACCGACGCTCGGGTCGTCATGGTGGACCGCAACCACTCCCCCGGCGGGCACTGGACTTCCGCGTATCCCTTTGTGCGGCTGCATCAACCGTCGGCGTACTACGGCGTGAACTCGCGACGGCTCGGCAGCGACACCATCGACAGCACCGGGTTGAACAAGGGCTACTACGAGCTGGCGGGCGGTGCCGAGGTGTGCGCCTACTTCGACGCGGTCATGCGCCAGCAGCTGTTGCCGACCGGACGGGTGTCGTACTTCCCGATGAGCGAGTACGTCGGCGACGGCCGCATCCGCACCCTCGGCGGCGACGTCATCGAGGTCGCGGCGCGCAAGACCGTCGACTCGACATTCGTCGGGATCACGGTTCCGTCGATGCGGACGCCGCCCTACGACGTCGCACCAGGGGTCGACTGCATCCCGCCCAACGACCTGCCACGGTATGACGTCCGCGATCGCTACGTGATCGTCGGCGCGGGCAAGACGGCGATGGACACCTGCCTGTGGCTGCTGCGGCACGGCATCGCAGCAGAGCGGCTGACGTGGATCACGCCGCGCGACTCGTGGCTGCTCAACCGCGCCAACATCCAGCCGGGGCCGGAGTTCACCAAGCAGGTGCTGGCCGATGTCACACATCAGCTGAAGTCCGTCGAGAACGCCTCGTCCGTCGACGATCTGTTCGACCGACTCGCCGCCGCCGAATCGCTGCTGCGCATCGACGAATCGGTGACCCCTTCGATGTATCGCTGCGCGATCGTGTCGCAAGCCGAGCTCGCCGAACTGCGGCGCATCACCGACGTGGTGCGGATGGGACATGTGCGGGCGATCGGACCGGACGGCGTCGTACTCGACGACGGCACGCTGTCGGTGGCTGGCCATGCGCTCTTCATCGATTGCACCGCAGTCGGATTGGGCCGAGGGGAGGTCACGGCCGTGTTCGACGGCGACCGCATCACCCTGCAGACGGTGCGCACCTGTCAACCGGTGTTCAGTGCTGCGCTGATCGCGCATGTCGAGACGGCCTACGCCGAAGACGACGCCAAGAACGCGCTGTGCCTGCCGATCCCCAACCCCGAGGTGCCGCTGGACTGGCTGCGAATGATGCGCACCTACAACGAGAATCAGATCCGATGGTTCGACGAGCCCGACATGATGGCGTGGCTGGACTCGGCGCGGCTCAACGTCCTCAGCCACGCGACCGCGGCGGTCAGCCCGCGGGCACGCGAGAAGATCATCGGTGTGATGCGGTCGCAGCTGCGCAAGACCAACGACAAACTCGACGCCCTGTTGCGTTGAGACGGCGCTGACGGCGGACCTTACTCGCACTTCTGCGCCCCCAGTGCAGTCTCAACAGCCCTGTGGATGGGTCCTGCGAGTCGACGCAGCGGAGTGACACGCTGCGACGGTGACGGTGTTTCTCGGCAGCGAGGCGTTGGCTGCAGGCACGCTGACACGACATGAGTTGCGAAGGTTCCACCGCCGTCTGCATCCGGATGTCTACGCCCCGAACGGAGCCGATCTGACGCTCGACGACCGCATCACCGCCGCATGGCTGTGGTCCCGTCGCCGTGGCGTCGTTTGCGGATTGGCGGCGTCCGCCATGCACGGCGCACAGTGGGTCGACATCGACACACCGATCGAGTTGGCGATACCGAACCACCGGCCAACCCCCGGAGTGATCACGCGCAACCACGCGTTGCCCGACGAGGAGATCGTGCACCGCGGCGCGATGACACTGACAAGCGTCGAGCGCACCGCCTTCGACTTGGGCCGTAGCGGCTCGAGAGACGAGGCGGTGGCCCGCCTGGATGCGCTCGCGGCGGCAACACACTTCAAGAACGACGATGTGAGAGAGCTGGCTCGCCGACATCGCCGAACCCGGGGGCTCTGCCGCCTCGGCGACATTCTGGACTTGGTCGACGCCGGCGCGCAGTCCCCGCAGGAGACCCGGGTGCGGCTGTTGTTGACAGACAACGGTATTCCGCGACCCACGACTCAGATTCCCGTGCCGTGGCCCAGCGGTCGGCCGCGCTACTACCTCGACATGGGTTGGCAGGCCATCATGGTGGCCGTGGAGTACGACGGCGAGCATCACCGCAAGAACGCCGCCGACTATCGGAAGGACATCATTCGCCTGGAGTACATCCAGTCGCTGGGATGGATAGTCGTCCGCGTGGTGGCCGGAAATCACCCGCGAGACATAGTCGACCGCGTACGGCGTGCCCGCGCGTTGAGACTGCGCTGACGGTGGCCGGTACTCGCACTTCTGCGCCACCAGCGCAGTGTCAACGGGGTACTAGAGCAGATCCTCGTACCGGTACTCGGTCGGGATCGGCCTGCCGTCGGCGTGCGCGGCGTCCTCCCTGCGACGAAGGTCGACGCGTCGGATCTTTCCCGAGATCGTCGTGGGCAGTTCGTGGAACTCGACCCGGCGCACCTTCAGGTAGGGCGCCAGGTGATCGCGCGCGTATTCCATGATCTGCCTGGCTGTTTCAGCAGACTCCTCCCACCCCTGCGCGAGCGCCACATATGCCTTGGGCACCGCCAGCCGGGTGGGGTCCGGCTGCGGGACAACAGCTGCCTCGACGACGGCCGGGTGCTCGATCAGCACGCTCTCCAGCTCGAACGGCGACACCTTGTAGTCCGACGACTTGAACACATCGTCGGTCCGTCCCACATACGTGATGTAGCCGTCGGCGTCACGGCTGGCGACGTCGCCGGTGTGGTAGTAGCCGCCCGACATCACCGCCTCCTTGCGACGAGGGTCGTCGAGATATCCAGTCATCAGGTTCACCGGCGTGCGTGTCAGGTCGAGGCAGATCTCACCCTCGTCGGCGGGCTCACCGGTCAGCGGATCGATGAGGACGACGGGCACGCCGGGCATCGGCCGCCCCATCGAACCCGGCTTCACCGGCTGGCCCGGCGTGTTGCCGACCTGCAGCGTCGTCTCCGTTTGGCCGAAGCCGTCGCGGATCGTCAGCCCCCACGCGCGTTCGACCCGCGCGATCACATCGGGGTTGAGCGGCTCACCCGCGCCGAGGATCTCGCGTAGCCCGTCGGGCCTGGCGCCGAGGTCGGACTGAATCAGCATGCGCCACACCGTCGGTGGCGCGCAGAACGTGTTGACGCCCGCTCGGCGGATCTGCCCGAGCAGCGCCGCGGCTTCGAACCGCGTGTAGTTGTAGACGAAGATCGTGGCTTCGGCGATCCACGGTGCGAAAAAGCAACTCCACGCGTGCTTGGCCCAGCCCGGCGAGCTGATCGCCAGGTGCACGTCGCCGGGTCGCACGCCGATCCAGGCCATCGTCGACATGTGCCCCACCGAATAGCTCACCTGCGAGTGCTCGACGAGCTTCGGCTTGCTCGTCGTCCCGGAGGTGAAGTAGATCAGCATCGAGTCGGCGACATCGGTGCACGCGGTGAACGGCCCGGCGCTCTCGACGTCGTAGGCGTCGGCGTAGCGGGCCCACCCGTCGACCGGTTCGCCGACCGCGATCCGTACGTAATCGCCTGCGACACCGTCGAACTTGGGTGCGTCGACCGAGTTCGCGATCACGAAGCGGGCGCCGCCGCGGTCGATGCGGTCGGCGATGTCGTCGGGCCCCAGCGCGGCCGTCGTCGGCATGATGATCGCGCCCAACTTGGCGACGGCCAGCATCGCCTCCCACAGCTCCACCTGGTTGCCGAGCATCAGAATCACCCGGTCGCCCTTGCCGACGCCCTGTTGTGCGAGCCAGGTGGCGACGCGGTCGGACCGGTCGGCCATCTCCGCGAAGCTGACCTTCTTTTCGCGGCCGTCCTCTTCGACGATCCACAGGGCGATGCGGTCGTTGTCACGTGCGATGACGTCGAACCAGTCGGTGGCCCAGTTGAACGTGCCGGTCAGTCGCGGCCATTCGAACTCGTCGACGGCGCGGTGGTAGTCACCGATCAGGCCGACGAGTTGGTCGCGCGCGCTGCGATACGTCTCGGTGTTGGTGGCCATGCTCACAGAATCGCAGGGCCGACCCCGTCAGGCCAGCGATTCGATCCAGGCCCGGTGCAGCGCCGCGTACCGCCCGTCACTGCGGTGGATGAGCTCGTCGGGTGGGCCGTCTTCGACGATGCGGCCGTGTTCGAGGACAAGCACCCGGTCGGCGACCTCGACCGTCGACAGCCGGTGCGCGATCACCAAGGCCGTGCGGTCGGCGAGCACCGTCTCCAGCGCCCGCTGCACCATCCGCTCGCTGGGGATGTCGAGCGACGACGTCGCCTCGTCGAGGATGAGCACCGCCGGGTCGGCGAGGAAGGCCCGCGCGAACGCGACGAGCTGCCGCTGCCCCGCCGACAGACGACCGCCGCGCTTGGCCACATCGGTGGCGTACTTCTCGGGCAGGCCTTCGATGAACCGGTCGGCCCCGACGGCGGCGGCCGCCGCCCGCACCTCCTCGTCGGTGGCGTCGGGTCTGCCGAAGCGGATGTTGTCGGCGATGGTGCCGTCGAACATGAAGTTCTCCTGCGTGACCATCACGACGTGGCGGCGCAACTCGCTCTGCGACAGGTCGCGCAGGTCGATGCCGTCGACCGTCACCGAGCCCGAGGCCGGATCGTAAAAGCGCGCAATGAGTTTCGCGATCGTCGTCTTACCCGCACCCGTCGTGCCGACGAGGGCGACCGTCTGGCCGGCGGGCACCGTCAGGTTCAGGTCGGGCAGCACCTCGCGGCCCGCCACATACGAGAAGCGCACATCGCGGAATGCGATGTCGCCGCGCACGGACTCCAGCTTCACCGGATGCTCGGGATCCTTGATGCCGGGCGACTCGGCGAGCACACCGGCCAGCTTCTCCAGCGCCGAGGCCGCCGACTGGAAAGTGTTGAAGAACTGCGAGATCTCCTGCATCGGCTCGAAGAACATCCGCAGATACAGCAGGAACGCCGCGAGCGTGCCGATCGTCATCTGTCCGTGCAACACCCGGTATCCGCCGTAGAGCAGCACCACTGCGGTGGTGACGTTGCCGACCAGCTTCACGCCCGGCATGAAGATCGCCAGCAGCTTGAACGTGCGTTCGTTGTCGGCGCGGTAGCGGTCGGCGACGTCCTCGAAGATCTCCTGGTTGCGCGGTTCGCGGCGGTAGGCCTGCACGGCCTTGATGCCGGTCATCGTCTCGACGAACTGCACGATCACCAGCGCCGCGCTCTCGCGGACCCGGCGATAGGTCTTCGCCGACTCGTTGCGGAACCACCACACCAGCGCGACGAGGATCGGGAACGCGACGAGACACATCAACCCGAGCCGCACGTCGAGCGTGATCAGCAGGATCGACGTGCCCAGAAGTGTGAGCGCGGCGGTGATCAGGCTGTCGAAGCCGGTTTCCAGCATGTCCTGGATGGCTTCGACGTCGTTGGTCGAACGGCTGACGACGCGACCGGACGTGTAGCGGTCGTGGAAGGCGATGTCGAGGCGCTGGAAGTGCCGGAACACCCGGCGGCGCAGCTCGAGCAGCACCTTCTGCCCGATGCGTCCCGACCGGCGAAGGAAGAACATCCGGCTGAACGCCTGCACCACCACGACGACGCACAGGGCGCCGACGATCGTCATCAGCGTGCGGGCGGATCCGCCGTCGATGATCGGCGGGATGCCGTGGTCGATGCCGCGCTGAACGAGCAGCGGAACCGACAGGCGCGCAGCGTTTTCCACCACGACGATGAGAGCGAGGAAGGCGACAGTCCACCGGTAGGGCCGCAGCAGCGAGAACAGCAGCGCACGCGCCTCACGCCTGCGCGGCAGCGCTTCGTCGATCGGCAGGTCGTCGTCGCGCTGATCGTCGAAGCGGCCCCGCCAGCTGTCGATGCGCTGGTCGTCGGGGTCCTCGGTGACGTCGGCTCGCGTATCGGTGGCGGTCATCGGCCTTCCGCCTCCGTCGTCGCGTAGCGACGGTCGCGGCCCTCGCAGGCTCGGTCGGCGGCCTCGTGCTCCTGGTAGGCGTTGTCGAGCCTGTTGCGGTTCTCGTCGTCCTCCCATGCGCACGCCCGCTCGACACCGTCGTCGAGTTCGTCGTCGGCGGCGAGCAGGTAACGGTACTGCGGCACCGACGCGAGAAGCTCGGAATGCGTGCCGACGTGGGTGATGGTGCCGTCCTCCAGCAGCGCCACCTTGTCGGCGAGCAGCACCGTCGACGCGCGGTGGGCCACCACGATGCCCGTCACTGCGTGCAGCACCCGCCGCAGCGCCTTCTCGACGACCGCTTCGGTGTGCACGTCGAGCGCGGAGAGAGTGTCGTCGAGGACCAGGATCTTCGGCGAGGCCAGGATCGCGCGGGCGAGTGAAAGCCGTTGCCGCTGACCGCCGGACAGGCTCATTCCCTGCTCGCCGATGCGTGTGTCGAGTCCGAACGGCAGGTCGTAGACGAAGTCGGCGGCCGCCACCTCGATGGCCTGA
>DATEIG010000116.1:0-2153 GCA_035279185.1 Mycobacterium sp. | reverse complement strand
GCGGTGGTGATGAGCCTGCTGCCCGTGCTGCCGACCGGATGGCCCAGCGCGATGGCGCCGCCGTTGACGTTCACCTTGTCCATGTCGGGGTTGTGCACCCGCGCCCACGACAGCACGACGGAGGCGAAGGCCTCGTTGATCTCGGTGAGGTCGATGTCACCCATCTTCATCCCGGCCTTTTCGAGCACCTTGGTGGTGGACTGCACCGGCCCGTCCAGGTGGTAGTACGGCTCGGCGCCGACGAGAGCCTGGCTGATGATCCGCGCCCTCGGCCGCAGCCCCAGCGCCTTGGCCTTGTCCTCGTCCATCCACAGCACCGCGGCGGCGCCGTCGGATATCTGCGACGACGTTCCCGCCGTGTGGATGCCCCCGTCGATCACCGGCTTCAGGGACGCGAGGCCGTCCTTGGTGGTGTCGCGCAGACCCTGGTCCCGGGTGACGAACGCGCGCTCAGCGGTCGGCTGCTTCTGCTCGTCGAGCACGGGCGCCTCGATGGGGCTGATCTCCCGGTCGAAGCGGCCCTCGGCCCACGCCTGCTTGGCCCTGGCCTGCGACTGAAAGCCCCACTCGTCGATGTCGTCGCGGGTGATACCGCGACGCTTGGCGATCCGCTCGGCGGCGGTGAACTGATCCGGGAGGTCGATGTCCCACGACGACGGACGCAGCACGGAGCGGTCGGGGCCCGCGTTGGCGCCGAGGCCGATCACGCTCATCGACTCGATGCCGCACGCGACGCCGACGTCGATCGCGCCCGAGGCGATGAGGCCGGCGATGAGGTGGTTGGCCTGCTGGCCGCTGCCGCACTGGCAGTCCACGGTGGTCGCGCCGACGTGCTCAGGCAGGCCCGCGACGAGCCACGCGACCCGGCTGATGTTGTTGGACTGCTCGGCGAACTGGGTCACGCATCCGCCGATGACCTGCTCCACTTCACCGGCGTCGATGCCGGCCTTGTCCACGACGGCTTTCTGTACCGCACCGAGCAGTTCGGTCGGATGAAGGCCTGACAACCATCCATTGCGCTTGCCGATGGGGCTGCGGGTGGCTTCGACGATGACAGGGTTACCCATTCCGCCAGGCTAGAACACGTCTCATTAGTATGCCAAGGCCGCGTTGCCGCCGAGTCTTTGATCTGCGGAGAAGGCATGTTTTACTGGCACTAGAACACGTTGCAATTGAGGAGTGTCTTGCTATGCCCGGCCCCAGTTCATGCCCTGTCAGCCCTGACTTCGACTTCCTCGACGCGACGCTGAACCTCGAGCGTCTGCCTGTCGAGGAACTCGCCGAGCTCCGCAAGTCCGAGCCCATCCACTGGGTGGACGTGCCCGGAGGGACCGGGGGTTTCGGCGACAAAGGATATTGGCTCGTCACCAAGCATGCCGACGTCAAAGAGGTCTCCAAGCGCAACGAGATCTTCGGCAGCTCGCCCGACGGCGCCATTCCGACCTGGCCGCAGGGGATGACCCGCGACGCGATCGACCTGCAGAAGGCCGTCCTGCTCAACATGGACGCGCCGCAGCACACCCGGCTGCGCAAGATCATCTCGCGCGGGTTCACGCCCCGGGCTGTCGGGCGTCTCGAGGACGAGTTGCGCAGCCGCGCTCAGAAGATCGCCGAGACCGCTGCGGCCGAGGGCTCGGGCGACTTCGTCGAGCAGGTGTCGTGCGAGTTGCCGCTGCAGGCGATCGCCGGACTGCTCGGCGTGCCGCAGGAGGACCGGGACAAGCTCTTCCGCTGGTCCAACGAGATGACCGCCGGTGAGGATCCCGAGTACGCCGACGTCGATCCCGCGATCTCGTCGTTCGAGCTCATCACCTACGCGATGAAGATGGCCGAGGAACGGGCGAAGAACCCGACCGAGGACATCGTCACGACGCTCATCGAGGCCGACATCGAGGGCGAGAAGCTGTCGGACGCCTCGAGGACGAATTGCGCAGCCGCGCCCAGAAGATCGCCGAGACCGCTGCGGCCGAAGGCTCGGGCGACTTCGTCGAGCAGGTGTCGTGCGAGTTGCCGCTGCAGGCGATCGCCGGCCTGCTCGGCGTGCCGCAGGATGATCGCGACAAGCTGTTCCGTTGGTCCAACGAGATGACTGCCGGTGAGGATCCGGAGTATGCCCACATCGACCCGGCGATGTCCTCCGTCGAGCTCATCCA
>DATEIG010000115.1:0-4054 GCA_035279185.1 Mycobacterium sp. | reverse complement strand
ACACCGCCCAGGTGTGCGACAGGTCGCCGAAGTCGATGACACCGTCGGGACGGGCCGCCCCGTCGGCTCCGCGCGTCACGACGACATTGGCGTCGGTGAGGTCCAGATGCGTCGCCTGCCGTGGAAGCGTGTCGGCGAACGGGCTGATCCGCGACCAGGCGACCGCCGCCGCTTCCTCCGCCGTCGCACGGCGCGCCGGATTGTCGACGTGGGAGAGCAGTTGCGTGACAACGTCTGCGCCGTAACGGAGGTCCCATTGCAACGCGCGGTCCAGCCCGGGATGCTCGAACCCGGCCAGCGCACGGCTGACACGGCCGGCCACGTCGCCGAGGCCCGCGACGGCCGCAGGCGGCAGATAGCCCGATTCGTACAGCGTGCCGCCGGGTAGATACTGCAACAAGCGGACGTAGGCGGTGGTGTCGAGCAAACCTGTTATCGCCGTACACTTTTCACCGCTGAGGTTCGGCAGCGGTACGGCGACGCGCAGCGAGGGCTCCGCCTCGGCGATCAGATCGGCCGCCGCGTCCTGGGCGTCCAACTCCGTTGCGTTGAAGGCGGGATTCGCGATCTTGAGGATCCCGACGACGGTGTCGTCGGCACCGCGGATGACGAAGTTGCAGTCCTGGTTGCTGCCAAGCAGCGTGGCCCGCGCGGTGATCCCGTAGTGCTTCTCGACGATCTGCTCGGCCTGCGCCTCGGTCACCTGGGGGCCGGGCAGCTCGGGCTCTTCGAGAAAGTTGAAGCCGACCGTGCCGCGCGACGTGCTCATCGGTTGACGAACTCCACGACGACGTCACTGAAGGCGTCGTTGTCGTCGCCTGCTGCGGTGTGCCCGGCGTCCGACAGCTCGACGAACTCGGCGCGCGGCACTGTCTCGAGGAAGTGCTTCACACCCTCCTCGCTGACCACGTCCGACAACCTGCCGCGGATGAGCAGGATGGGAATGGTCAACGCCGTGACCGCCTGCTCGAGCTTGGCGACCCGGACGAACTTGTCGTCGGCGGGAACGGTGAGAAACGCCGGGTCCCAATGCCAGTACCAGCGTCCGTCCCGCAGGCGCAGGTTCTTCTTCAGGCCTTCCGCGCTGCGTGGCTTCGTCCGGTGCGGAAGATACGACGCGACGGCCTCCGCGGCCTCATCCAGCGACGCGAAACCGTTCAGGCCGCTGGCCATGAACTCGCGGATGCGGGCGCTGCCGTCCTTCTCGTAACGCGGCACGACATCGACGAGCACCAGCTTCGTCACCTTGTCGGGTCCCGCCTCGTGCGCGACGGGCATCGCCGTCATCCCGCCCATGCTGGCGCCGATCAGGATGGTGGGCCGACCGATCTGATCGAGTACCGAATGCGTGTCCGTGCAGAGTGCGTCGACGGAGTAGTTCGCGTCGGGTGCGCGGTCGCTGTCGCCGTGGCCACGCGAGTCGAGCGCCACCACGTGCAGACCGTCGTCGGCGAGCGTCTGACAGGTGTTCTTCCAGGAGTACCGGTTCTGCCCGCCGCCGTGCAGGAACAGGACCGACGGCCGGTCGCTCGATGATCCGCGATTCCACTCGTCTGCGATCAGGGTGAGCCCGTCGGCACCCCGAAATTTCACCGTCTGCAGTTCGCTGTTTGCAGTGCTCACGGACGTCCCTTCGACAAACCCCCGCTCACGTTACCCAGCGTGGAATCGCCCCTTTCACCATGGCGAGAAATCGGGGACAGGAGGCCGTCCCTACAATCTGCGAGCGTGCAGCCGGACTCGCCGAACCTCGATGACCGCCAGGGCATCATCGACGCCGCGTACGACTGCCTGTCGCAACCGCACAGCGGTCCCATCCCGGTGGCGGCGATTCTCGATCGGGCAGGGCTGTCGACCCGCGCGTTCTACCGCCATTTCGCGTCGAAGGACGAGCTCTTCCTGGCGATGTTGCGTCAGGAGGCGGACGAGCTCGCGATCCGGTTGGACCGCATCGCCGACGAACTGCCCGGCGATTCCGTCGAGCGGCTGAAGGCCTGGATCGAGATGATGTTCGTCCTGGCCCACGATGCCGAGTTGCGCATGCACCTCACCGTCATCGACAGCGACGAGGTGCGCGCCGCCAAGGGCTACCGCGAGATGCGTGAGCGCCTGCACGCCGACCGGGAACGCTCGCTCGAGCGCGTTCTCCAACGCGGCCTCGACGACGGGTCGTTCCCCCTGGCGCAGCCGCATTCAGATGCGGTCGCGATCGGCGCGATCGTCAGCAGGGAGCTCACGATCTCGAGTCCTGGCGGTGACGAGGACCTGCAGCACGCCCGCGCGCGGGTACTGGACTTCGCGCTGCGGGCGCTCGGCGCTGACAGGTCTCGCTGAACCGAACTAGATGTCGGGGATCGTCTGGCTGACGTAGGTCTGCCAGGTGGCGATCTGACCCGCGTCGATCAGAGCGTTCTGCATCTCCGGGTCGTTCATCATCTTGTCCTGGATCTCCCCGTACTTCGTCCAGTTCTCGGCGGAGGAGAGGACCCCGATGGTGTTGGTCTCGGCGCCGCCGACCATCGTCGCCAGAACGGTGAGGTTCTCGGCGCCGTGCTTCCTGGCGAGGTCGCACGCCTTCTTCAGTTGCTTCTGCACATCACCCCACGCGACACCGGGGTTCGGGTGGACCGTCACTAGCGAAACGATGGTCATGGTGTTCCTCCCTGATCCGTGATCGTCTTTCCGGACGGCTCGAATCTAGGCCGGGGGACACACCGGCGCGGCTAATCAGCAGCAAAATCGCCAAAAATTCATAAGCTGCGCATACATTTGAATGTAATTGTCTGAGCAAACATTTCGAGACGTCGTGAGATGAGTTTCCGCCGGACTGCGGGTCAGTACGACAACCCCCATAGAGAGGACATCCCGATGCCCGCCATCACCCCGTGCCTGTGGTTCGACAACAACCTCGCCGAGGCCGCCGAGTTCTACGCGTCGATCTTCCCGAACTCCTCCGTCGGCGAGTTGCACACGGGCACCGCCGAGGGCGGCGGCAATCCCGGTGACGTGCTGTGGGGCTATTTCGTACTCGACGGCACGAGGTTCATGGGCATCAACGGCGGCCCGGCCTTCCACTTCGACGAAGCGGTGTCGTTCATGGTGCATTGCAAGGACCAGGCCGAGGTCGACTACTACTGGGATCGGCTCGTCGACGGCGGGGAGGAGTCGCAGTGCGGCTGGCTCAAGGACCGCTTCGGGCTGAGCTGGCAGATCTGCCCTGACCGGCTGCTCGAGCTCACCTCAGACCCCGACCCCGGGCGCGCCGCCGCTGCCGACAAGGCGATGCACGGAATGCGCAAGATCATCATCGCCGACCTGGAAGCGGCCGTCGCAGACGTGTGAGTACGGCCGGGTTTGGAACCGGACGCGGCGGAAAGTCCGAGATCAGCCGGCTTTGGGCTGCGGGCTCGCCGGCGCTCCTTCGGATGCCTGCTGCGCATCCCTTGCTTCCCGGTAGGCCGCCTCGAGACTGGCCGGGACATCTTCCAGGTCGCGATAGGCGCCCATCAACTGTTCGAGGACCGTGATGCGTTTCCCGCGCGCCTCGTCCACCGCACGGTGAGCCTGCTCGCGAAGGAAGTCGGCCTCGAGCCTGGCGTCGGCGATCAGCTGCTCGCGCGCTTCCTGGGCGTCCAGCCACGCCGCGTCGAGCGCTGACTGGGCTTCGGCGCGCATCCTGGCCAATTCGGCGTCCTGGTCCTTCTTGGCCTGCTCGTACTCGGCGGCCAGGTCGGCGCGCTTGGCGGTCAACTCCGCCACCACGTCCTGGTGTCGGCGCTGTTCCGCCGCCGCCTCCTCCTTCGCCGCCGCGATCAGCGCCTCCGCTTCGGTGCGGGCGTCGGCCTGCATCGTGGCGACGTCATCGACGGCGCGGCGCAGCATATCGGCCATCCGGCGCTGCACGGCTTGCGGGGACGTCGACGTCTCGACCAGGTCGGCCAACTCCGTGCGCAGCACGCTGACCTCCCTGGCGCGTTCCTGCAGGCGGCCCCGCAGGCTCTCGACATCGTTGACCAGGAACTGCTGCTTGGTGGTCAGCGACTCGAGAGCAGCG
>DATEIG010000114.1:0-5865 GCA_035279185.1 Mycobacterium sp. | reverse complement strand
ATCTGCCGAATGCGGTTGGCCTTCTGCGTGGTGCCGCGCAGATGAGCCAGCGTGGCCGCGGGCTCGGACTTGGCAGCCGCTGCCGGCGCCTTCTTCTCAGCTGGAGCCTCCTGCGCGGGCGCCTTCTTGGCTTCGGCGGCGGCAAGCACGTCCTGCTTACGGATCCGCCCGCCGACCCCGCTGCCCTTCACCGAGCCGAGGTCGATGTTGTTCTCGCTGGCCAACTTCCGCACCAGCGGTGTCACATACGGAGCGCCCTCGCCTGACGGCTCTTCGGCTTGCGGTGCCTCTTTCGCTTCGGGCTTGGGTTCCGGTTTCGGTTCAGGCTTGGGCTCAGGCTTGGCCTCTTCCTTTGGTTCCGGCTCCGGTTCTGGTTCCGGCTCAGGCTCCGGTTCCTTGGCTTCTTCTTTCGGTTTTTCTTCCGGCTCTTCCTTGGGCTCTTCTTCGGGTTCGGGCTCCGGCTCGGGCTTCTCGGCCGACGCGGCGTCCGCATCGCCGATCTTGGCGAGTTCGCCACCGACGGCGACGGTGTCGTCCTCCTCGGCGGTGATGCTCACCAGGGTGCCCGCGACCGGCGACGGGATCTCGGTGTCGACCTTGTCGGTGGACACCTCCACCAGCGGCTCGTCCACCTCGACGCTGTCGCCGACTTTCTTGAGCCAGCGGGTGACCGTGCCCTCGGTGACCGACTCGCCCAGCTCGGGCATCAGCACCGGCGTCGCCTCGCCGCCACCCGACGATGCCGCGGGCTTCTCCTCGGGCTCGGACTTCTCGTCCTCAGGTTCCTCTTCTTCCTCGGCGGCAGGCTCGGACTGCGCGGCAGGCTCCTCGGCCGCCTTCTCTTCCTCGGCGGGCTCCTCAGCCGGCTCCTCGGACTTGTCCTCGTCGCCCGAGTCGCTGTCGTCGCCGGAGTCCTCGTCCGCGTCGCCGATCACCGCGAGCTCGCCGCCGACTTCCACCGTGTCGTCTTCCTGCGCGACGATCTTCTTGAGCACGCCCGCGGCGGGAGACGGGATTTCGGTGTCGACCTTGTCGGTGGACACCTCGAGCAATGGCTCATCCATCTCCACCGTGTCACCCTCTTGCTTCAGCCAGCGGGTGACCGTCCCCTCGGTGACGCTCTCACCGAGTGCCGGCATCTGGACGGAAGTTGCCATGTCTGTTGACTCCCTCGAACGGTTGGTCGTCGCGGATTTCAATGCCGGTTCCCATCCTGTCATGTCGGGGCCGACCGTTCGCCCCAGACCTGACGAGCTCTCGCTCTGGCACTATCGATAGAGGTGGAGCGTGAGAGCTCCGGAAGGAGTGCGGCCCAGTTGGGACTGTTCGACAGGTTTCGGCGCGGCCGTTCAGCGCGCGGGAGCGGGAACGACCCCGCGGCTGACTTGGCCTATATGCGGCAATGGGTGGCCGAACACCACGGCGTCGAGGCGTTCATCGAGCCGAAGACCACCGTCACCGACGTCACGGTGGTCCTGGTGGCCGGCGACGGCGAATGGACGCGGCGGCGCGCGGGTGGCGACGCAGGCGCGCGTCGGCTGACCGACCGACTCAAGATCCCCGTCTACGACGTACAGAAGGTCGGCTACCCGCAGCGCATGCGCGACTACGACGCCCGCCGCCGCATCGAACGGGAGCGCGCTGCCCGGCGGGAGCTGGAGGACCGTTAGGGTACCGACCGTGGGGGACGCGATCGCCGAACGGTTCATCGACAGCGTCGACGATGTGCGCATCGCCGTCTACGAGCAGGGCAATCCGGACGGGCCGACGCTCGTCATGGCCCACGGCTGGCCGGATTCACACGTGCTGTGGGACGGCGTCGTCGAGCGGCTGGCGCCTCGGTTCCGCATCATCCGATACGACAATCGCGGTGTCGGCAAATCGTCTGTGCCCAAACCCATTTCGTCTTACACGATAGCGAAGCTCGCCGACGATCTCGGTGCCGTGATCGCCGCCGTGAGCCCGGGAGAGCCGGTGCATCTTCTCGGCCACGACTGGGGTTCGGTGTCGGCCTGGGAGTACCTCGGCAGACCGGGCGCGTCTGAGCGCGTGGCGTCATTCACCTCGGCGTCGGGTCCGGGCATCTCCCACTACGGCGGATACATCCTCGACAGCCTGAAGCGGCCCTATCGTCTGCTGCAGTTCGGTCGCGCGGTCGACCGGCTCCTGCGGTTGGCGTACTGGTATCCGTTCGCGGCGCCGGTGGTGGCACCGGCGGTGTTCAAGGGGCTGATGCGGGCCACCGACAACGCGCTGCTCACCGACGGCGTGCCCGCCGAACAGCGGTACCGCGGCGACACTGCCGCGGCCGATCTCGTCAACTCCCTGAAGATCTACCGGTCCCTCGCCGTATCGCCGCCGACGACGTTCTCCGGCGACCGTTACGTCGGTGTGCCAGTGCAGCTCGTGGTCGCCGCCAAAGACCCCGTGGTGCGGCCGCACGGCTTCGACGACCTGGCCCGCTGGGTGCCGCGGCTGTGGCGTCGCGACATCAACGCCGGCCACTGGTCGCCGATGTCGCACCCGCAGGTGTTGGCCGCGGCCGTCGACGAACTCGTCGACCATCTCGAGGGCAAGCCTGCGAGCCGGTCCCTGCTGCGCGCGGAGGTCGGCCGCAAACGCGACGCCTTCGGCGACACGCTGGTGTCGGTCACCGGGGCGGGCAGCGGCATTGGCAGGGAGACGGCGCTGGCATTCGCCCGCGAGGGCGCTGAGGTGATCGTCAGCGACATCGACGAGGCCTCCGCCAAGGACACCGCGGCACAGATCGTCGAGCGCGGCGGCATCGCTCACCCGTATGTGCTCGACGTGTCCGACGCCGAGGCCGTCGAGCGGTTCGCCGAACAAGTCTGCGCCGAACACGGCGTCCCCGACATCGTGGTGAACAACGCGGGCGTCGGCCAGGCGGGCGAGTTCCTCGACACCCCCGCCGACCAGTGGGAGCGGGTGCTCGACATCAACCTCGGCGGTGTCGTCAACGGCTGCAGGGCTTTTGGCAAGCGCCTCGTCGAGCGCGGCACGGGCGGCCACATCGTCAACGTCGCCTCGATGGCCGCATATTCGCCGTCGAAGCAGCTCAACGCGTACTGCACCTCCAAGGCCGCGGTGTACATGTTCTCCGATTGCCTGCGTGCGGAACTCGACACGGCGGGCGTCGGCCTCACGACGATCTGTCCCGGCGTGACCGACACGAACATCGTGGCCAACACCCGGTTCGACATCCCGGGGCGGTCCGAGGACAGGACCGAGAAGCGACGCGAGCAACTGCAGAAGTCGTTCGGGATGCGTCGTCACGGACCGGACAGGGCCGCCAAGGCGATCGTCTCGGCGGTGAAGAAGAACAAGCCGATCCGGCCGATCACCCCTGAGGCGTACCTGCTCTACGGCACGTCGCGGTTCGCGCCGCAGGTGATGCGAAGCACCGCGCGGCAGAAACTCGTCTAGCCGCTCGCGGCTCAGGCTGAATCAGCCGCTCGCGGCTATGTCCTCGAGGACCGCGAACATCGTCCGCGTCGGCACCCCGGTGCCGCCCTTGCCGTTGTAACCCCACGGGCCGCCGGTGTTGTAAGCGGGCGCGGCGATGTCGATGTGCGCCCAGGCGACCCCGTCGGCGACGAACTCACGCAGATACGTGCCCGCGACGAGCATGCCCGCATAGCGTGAGCCGCTGACGTTCGCCAGGTCGGCGACCGTCGACTTGAGGTCGTCCTTGAGTTCCTCGGGAAGCGGCATGGGCCAGGCGTTTTCGCCGACCTCCTGGGACAGCTTCGCGACGCGGTCGCGGAACTCGTCGGAGCCCATCACGCCGGGCGTGCGGGCGCCGAGCGCGACGGTCTGTGCGCCGGTCAGCGTCGACGTCTCGATCAGGTAGTCGGGATCGTCCTCGCAGGCCCGCACGATCGCGTCGGCCAGGATCAACCTGCCCTCGGCGTCGGTGTTGAGCACCTCGACGGTGATGCCGCCGTACTGGGTCAACACATCGCCGGGCCGCTGGGCCGTGGCCGACGGCATGTTCTCGGCCATCGGCACGGTGGCGATCACGTCGATCGGCAGGTTCTGCTTGGCGGCGAGCACCACCGTTGCGATGACGGCCGCGGCGCCGCCCATGTCCGACGTCATGTGGTGCATGTTGGCGGCCGGCTTGATCGAGATGCCGCCGGTGTCGAATGTGATGCCCTTGCCGACCAGCGCGACTCGCTTCCCTGAGCCCTTTTGTGCTCCTCGCGTGCGCGTCCGCTTGGCGCCCTTGTGGGACAGGCGAACGAGACGCGGCGGACGCGAGGATCCCTTGCCGACTCCGATCACGCCGCCGTAGCCCGCCTTGTCCAGTGCCTTGTCGTCGAGCACCTCGACGTCGAGGCCGGCCGCTTCGCCCAAAGCCTTTGCACGCTTGGCGAATTCGTCGGGAAAGAGGTGCGACGGGGGAGTGTTGACGAAATCGCGTGCGGTGGCGACGGCGGTCGCGATGTCCGTGGCCCGCTGCGCCTCGGACTTCGCCTTCCTGTCCGTCGTCAGTGCCGTGATCTGCCGCAGGCCTGTGTCCTTGGGCGCGGTCTTGGGGCTGCGGAAGTCGCTGAACCGGTAGGCGCCGAGGATCAGCCCCTCGACTGCGGCCTCGAGGTCGATGTCCGACAGGGTGGTGATGACCGTCTCGGTGCCGTTCAGCGAGCGGGCGGCGACCCCCGCGGCGCGGCGGATCACGTCCGACGGCCAGCTGTCGCGGCGCTTACCGAGGCCGACCGCCAGCACGCTGCCGACCGGCAGCGACGGTGCGATCACCCGCGTCAGCTGCTCAGAACCGCCCTTGGCGCCGAGCGACTCCAGGGCCACCTCGATCTCGCCGACGGCCTCGGCGTCGAGGAACGGGTTGGCGATCACGGTGGCTTTCGCGTCGTCGTCACCGCCGCTGACCACGGGTACGACCAGCACCGCCTTCTCGGCCTTGCGCTTGGGAAGCGAGGAGCTGACGGTGACGGCGGGGGCCTGATAACCAGGATGTGCAGGGCTCACGGGCGTCGAGCCTATCGGTCATCGCGAGAGGTGCAGGTCGTAGGCCGCGACTGGGGTATCGAAACCTTTGAGCACCAAGGGTTCCTGCGGGATCGCCGGCCAGTCGGCCAGTGCGTCGCGGACATCGGTGGAAACCAGGATCTGGCCGGGCGCCGCAGCACCGACGAGGCGGGCCGCCAGGTTGACCGGCGTCCCGAAGTAGTCGCCCGCGATGGCCAGGACCGAGCCGTAGCCGAGGCCTGCGCGTACCTGCAGGCCTGCCTCTTGCGCGTCGGGATGTTCGACCAGGTCGAACGCAACCCGGGCCAACGTGTCCGGCGTCGGACTCACCCACATCACCTCGTCGCCGATGAACTTGACGATTCGCCCGCCGTCGGACAGCACCACCTCACCCACGGCGGAGGCGAACTCGACCAGGAGGTTGGACAGTTCGGTGGCGCTGAGCTGCTGGCTGAGCGCGGTGAAACCGGTCAGGTCGGCGAACCCGATCCCGCAGACCACGCTTGCCGTGGTGTCGCGCACGACGCCCTCGAAGTAGGTGCGTGCGCTGACCGTGTGGTGGCGGAACACGGCGTCGATGAGCACGCCGAGGCGGGGGATGAACTCACCCACCCGGCGATACGCCTGAGCGGTGGTGAGCTCGTCGGCGGTGTGCTCCATCTGGATGTCCGGCATGCCGAGACGTATGGCCGTCGACCCGGCCTCGGCGAGTCGTGCCATCGACCCGCCGAGCACCCGCAGCAGCGTCATCGTCGGCTCGTCACCGACAGCCGCTTTCATGGCCACCCACGACGCCAGTCCGTCGACGTCGATCTGGCTGAAGACCAACTCGTCGGTGTCCGGGGCGCTCAGGCC
>DATEIG010000113.1:0-3200 GCA_035279185.1 Mycobacterium sp. | reverse complement strand
CGACGCCGATGAGAATGACGCGGCCTCGGACACAGACCCGCACGCAGACACCGGACACGTCGCGGTCGAACACGACGCCCGCAGCGCCGCCCAACGACTCCACGACGCCCTCAAACTCGGCATGCGAGCCGCGCTGGCCTCCGGCGTCTACGGCCAACACCGCGGCCTACCGGTCACCGTCATCGCCACCACCACCCTGGCCGAACTCGACCAAGCCGCCCACGCCATCAACAACCCGGCCATCCCCATGCCGCCCCCAGCGCGCACCGGCGGCGGCTCACGCCTGCCCATGCGCGACCTACTCCGCATGGCCGCCAACTCAATTCACTACCTCGCGGTCTTCGACGAACACACCAACAGACCGCTCTACCTCGGTCGCACCAAACGCATCGCCACCGCCGACCAACGCATCATCTGCTACGGCCGCGACCGCGGCTGCACACGGCCCGACTGCACCCAACCCGGCTACCACTGCGAAGTGAACCACTACCCCGCCTGGGCCGACGGCGGCAACACCGACGCCGACTGCCTCTGGTTCGACTGCGGGCCCGATCACACCATGATCACCAAAGGCCTGCTACAAACCAAGATCACCGACGACGGGCGACTCGCCTACAGCGACGGCACCGGCCCCTACGAGGTCAACCTCGTCCATCACCCCGAAGAACTACTCAAAGAACTCTTCGAAGACGACCCCTAGCCAGGGACGCGTCGGCGCACTTGCGCGCTTCTGGCAACCTGGTGGGGTGACAGTGGAAGCAATCCGCTCGGGTATCGACCTGAGCCACGTCGACGACCAAGCCCGCCCGCAGGACGACCTGTTCGGCCACGTGAACGGCCGCTGGTTGGCCGACTACGCGATCCCCGCCGACCGCGCCACCGACGGCGCGTTCCGGTCGCTGTACGACCGCGCGGAGGAGCAGATCCGCGAGCTGATCAACGAAGCCGCCGCGGCGGGTGCGGAGAAGGGCACCGATCAGCAGCGCATCGGGGACCTGTTCGCGAGCTTCTCCGACGAGGGGACCGTCGAGCGGATCGGCGTGACCCCGCTGCTCGACGAGCTCGCTGCCATCGACGAGGCGGCCGACGCGGATGCGCTCGCCGCGGTCATCGGCGGGCTGCAGCGGGCCGGTGTGGGCGGCGGCGCAGGCGCCTACATCGACACCGACTCCAAGGACTCGACCCGCTACCTGCTGCACCTGAGCCAGTCGGGCATCGGGTTGCCCGACGAGTCCTACTACCGCGACGAGCAGCACGCCGAGATCCTGGCCGCCTACCCGCGCCACATCGCGAACATGCTCGGGTTGGTGTACGGCGAGGAGTCCCAGCCAGGCGAATGGCAGGCCACCGCGGAACGGATCGTCGCGCTGGAGGCCAAGCTGGCCGCCGCGCACTGGGACGTCGTCAAGCGGCGCGACGCCGACCTCACCTACAACCTGCGCACGTTCACCGATCTGCCGGAAGAGGCTCCCGGCTTCGACTGGACCGGCTGGATCACCGCGATGGGCGCATCGCCGGAGAAGGCATCCGAAGTCGTTGTGCGCCAGCCTGATTACTTGACGGCGTTCGCGGCGCTGTGGGCGAGCGAGGACCTCGAGGACTGGAAGCGATGGGCGCGCTGGCGCGTCATCCATTCGCGCGCGTTCCTGCTCACCGACGCCCTCGTCGCCGAGGACTTCGACTTCTACGGGCGCACGCTGTCGGGCACCGAGTCCATCCGGGAGCGCTGGAAGCGCGGCGTCTCGGTGGTGGAGAACCTGATGGGCGACGCGCTCGGAAAGCTGTACGTCGAGAGGCACTTTCCGCCGGATGCGAAGGCGCGGATGGACGAACTGGTCGCCAATCTGCGCGAGGCCTACCGGGTCAGCATCAACCAGCTGGAATGGATGACGCCGGAGACGCGGCAGCGCGCGCTGGCCAAGCTCGACAAGTTCACGCCGAAGATCGGCTATCCGGCGACGTGGCGCGACTACTCGGCGCTGGTCATCGAGCGCGACGACCTCTACGGCAACTACCGCCGCGGGGCCATCGTCAGCTCCGAGCGCGAGGTCGCCAAGCTCGGCGGCCCGGTCGACCGCGACGAGTGGTTCATGACGCCGCAGACGGTCAACGCCTACTACAACCCCGGCATGAACGAAATCGTGTTCCCCGCAGCGATTCTGCAGCCGCCGTTCTTCGACGCCGACGCCGACGACGCCGCCAACTACGGCGGTATCGGGGCGGTCATCGGCCACGAGATCGGACACGGTTTCGACGACCAGGGCGCCAAGTACGACGGCGACGGCAACCTCGTCGACTGGTGGACCGACGACGACCGCACCGAGTTCGGCGCGCGTACCAAGAAGCTCATCGAGCAGTACGAGGAGTTCGTGCCCCGTCAGCTCGGCGACGGCCATCACGTCAACGGTGCCTTCACCGTCGGCGAGAACATCGGCGATCTTGGTGGTCTGTCGATCGCGCTGCTGGCCTACCAGCTGTCGCGCAACGGCGAGGAGGCCCCCGTCATCGACGGACTGACCGGCGTGCAGCGGGTGTTCTTCGGCTGGGCACAGGTGTGGCGCACAAAATCCCGTGATGCCGAGGCGATCCGGCGACTGGCCATCGACCCGCACTCGCCACCGGAGTTCCGCTGCAACGGTGTGATCCGCAACATGGACGCGTTCTACGAGGCGTTCGAGGTCGACGAGGACGACGCCCTGTATCTCGACCCGCAGCGCCGGGTCAGGATCTGGAACTGATCTCGAGCTCGCCCTCGCCCGCTCGATAGAACGGGCGGGTGGCGAGCACGTAGATCCCGAACACCGCCAACGGCGCCAGCAACGGCAGCCACGGCAGCTCGAACGGGAACGACGCCGCCACCACACCGACGAACGTGAAGCCCAGGGCGGCGAGCAGTGACGGCGCGGAAGCGCCTATCGCCCTTGGCGATTCGCCTTCGGTGTGTCGCAGCACGAGGTAGCACGCCGCTGACAGCCCGGCGAGCGCGGCAAGTATCGGCGGTGCGTCGGAGGTGACGATCGCGGCCGCCGCCAACAGCACTGCCGCCGTCGCGACGAGCCGGACTGCTATGCCCGCGAACACAGCGACTGCGGCGGCCATCGCGAGAACCGTTGCCGCCCCGGCTGTTTGGAGTCCCGCCGCGGTGACCATCACCAACCCGAACATCGTGGACAGCAGATGAGCCCTGCGGAGTGTATTCA
>DATEIG010000112.1:0-16404 GCA_035279185.1 Mycobacterium sp. | reverse complement strand
GGGGCAACCCGTTGGTCGGCATCGCGTTGGCGTCGAGCGGGCGTTGAGTCAGAAGCAGCAGGACGCCTTTGCCGTCGATCTCCTGCGTCTGGTAGGCGTGCAGCAGGTCACGAAGATACGACGTTCCTCGGCTCTGCGGCGGCTCGACGGGAACGTCGGAGGTGCCCGGCGGCAGATTCTCGGGGCTCATCAAATGCGGCACCTCGGCAGGTGGCGCGGGAACCGCGGGATCGCCCGCCGCGGCCAGCGTCGAGATCGACTGTTCCGGTGCCTGCGGTGGCGGCGGACCCTGCGCAGGTGTTGGCGGTGGGGGTATCTCCGGATCGGCGTGGGCGGTGGGTGCGGTCAATGCCAGTGCCGCCAACGCCGACAGCGTGCCGCCCGCCACCGATAGCGCCCTGAGCGTGTCGGACTTCCTCAACGGTGCCCCCTCTGCTTCTCGTCACGGTCTACTGGGGTCTTCAGTCCTGATACGCAGATTGTTACACCTGTGCACTGTGTGACCAAGGGGTCATTTATCAGCGGCCGGGCGGAACACGTTCCACTTGGGACTTTCGCCGAAGTTCCACAACCCTCTTCACCAGGTCCCATCTGTGGTGTAGCAATGCCATACGGGCACTAGACAACGTCGTACGAGGAGTCCATTCATGCCATCTCCGAACCTCCCGACCGGGTTCGACTTCACCGACCCCGACATGTACGCCGAGCGGCTGCCGGTCGAGGAACTCGCCGAGATGCGCAAGGTGGCGCCGATCTGGTGGCAGCACCAGGAGAGGGGCAACCTCGCCTTCGGTGACGACGGCTACTGGGTGGTGACCAAGCATCGCGACGTCAAGGAGGTCTCCCGCCGCAGCGACGTGTTCTCCAGCAACCGCAAGACCGCGCTGCCCCGCTACCGCGACGAGGCCGACCCGGCCTCGCTCGAGGGCGGCAAGGTCGTCCTCCTCAATCAGGATGCGCCGCACCACACCCATCTGCGCAAGATCATCTCCCGTGCGTTCACGCCGCGCGCCATCGAGTCGCTGCGCGACGAACTGCGCGAGCGCGCACACAACATCGTGAAAGAGGCCGCCGCGGAGGGCTCCGGAGACTTCGTCGAGCAGGTGTCGTGTGAACTGCCGCTGCAGGCGATCGCCGGGTTGATGGGCGTGCCGCAGGAGGACCGCAAGAAGCTGTTCGACTGGTCCAATCAGATGGTCGGAGACCAGGACCCGGAGTACACCAGGAACGATCCGACGGCGGCGGCGGCCGAACTGATCATGTACGGCATGGCCATGGCCGCCGAGCGGGGCCAGAACCCGGGCGACGACCTCGTCACCAAGCTGGTGCAGGCCGACGTCGAGGGACACAAGCTCACCGACGACGAGTTCGGCTTCTTCGTCATCCTCCTGGCGGTGGCAGGAAACGAGACCACCCGCAACTCGATCACCCAGGGCATGATGGCCTTCACCGAATTCCCGGACCAGTGGGAGCTTTTCAAGCGCGAGCGGCCTGCGACCGCAGCGGACGAGATCGTCCGCTGGGCGACCCCGGTCACCTCGTTTCAGCGCACCGCGCTGGAGGACACCGAACTGGGCGGCGTGCAGATCAAGAAGGATCAGCGGGTGGTGATCTTCTACCGCTCGGCCAACTTCGACGAAGAAGTCTTCGACGACCCCTACTCGTTCAACATCATGCGGGATCCCAACCCGCACGTGGGATTCGGTGGAACCGGTGCGCACTACTGCATCGGGGCGAACCTCGCGAGGATGACGATCGATCTGATCTTCAACGCCATTGCCGACGAGATGCCCAACCTCACACCGATTTCCAAGCCCGAGCGGCTGCGCTCGGGGTGGCTCAACGGCATCAAGCACTGGCAGGTCGACTACACCGGTGAGTCCGCTATCGCGAGGTAGCGCTCGGATAGTCGATGATCGACCGCCAGTAGTCCTCGCTGATCTCCTCCCCCGACTTCAGCACGATCGCGAGCCCGGTGGCCATGGCGATGCCGAGCAGGCCGAGCCATAGGCCGCTGATCGCGATGACCGCCCACAGGATCGCCGTGATCGTCGGCCACGGCGACAGCACCGCGAGGGCCGGCGCGAAGAAGAAGCCCGCGCCGATGAACCAGGCCGAACCCGCCCGATCGGACATCAGGACGAAGCGCAGCCAGCGCGGAATCGACGTCTGCGACTGAAGGCCGATCGTCATCGCTGTCTCCTTTCACGTGACACCGTCAACGGTGCTCCGCACAGGTCGGCGGCGCAATTACCTGTCAGGTAGCGGCGCGCCTACTGGTATGACCACTTGACCTCTGGCCTGTGATCGGTCAGGGTGGACGTATGGACCTGCAGCCGGTGAATCGCCGTTCCGTGCCGGAAGACGTCTTCGAGCAGATCGTGTCCGGCGTGCTCAGCGGCGAGATGCAGCCCGGCGAGTCATTGCCCAGCGAACGACGACTCGCCGAAGTCCTCGGTGTCTCCCGACCCGCGGTCCGCGAAGCGCTCAAGCGTGTTTCCGCCGCCGGTCTGGTGGAGGTCCGTCAGGGCGACGCGACCACGGTCCGGGACTTCCGCAGGCACGCCGGGCTCGACCTGCTCCCCCGACTGCTCCTGCGGTCGGGTGAACTCGACCTGTCGGTGGTGCGCAGCATCCTCGAGGCCCGGCTGCACAACGGGCCCAAGACCGCGGAGTTGGCCGCGGCGCGGCGCCAGCCAGGCCTCGCCGCGTTGCTGGACGAAGCCGTCGGCAAGCTCGAGTCGGAGATCGACCCCGTCGAGCAGCAGAGGCACGCACTGGCGTTCTGGGACCACGTCGTCGATGGGGCCGATTCGATCGTGTACCGGTTGATGTACAACACGCTGCGCGCGACGTACGAACCCGCCCTGCCCGCGCTCGCGACGGTGATGGCCGCCGAGGTCGGCCGTCCGCAGGCCTACCGGACCGTCGCCGCCGCGATAGCCGCGGGCGATCCAGCCGCCGCCAGACAAGCGGCGGTCGATCTTCTCGGACCAGCCACCTCGGCGATGCTCGCCGTCATCACACACCTGGAGGACCAGAAGTGACGATCTCGACCGAGCGCCCCGCGCGCAAGGGTTTCACCCTTCGGGATGCCGGACGCGAATTCGCGAAGCATCCGTCCCCGTGGATGATCGGCGCGGTTCTCGTCGCCGCGCTGACAACCCGTGTGGCCGTTGGCGACTGGCAGATCACCGACGCCGTGGTTCCTCTCGTGATGCTCGCGGTCTTCCCGTTCTTCGAATGGGTCGTCCACGTGTTCATCCTGCATTGGCGACCGAAGCGGCTCGGCAGCGTGACCATCGACCCGTTGCTGGCCCGCGAACACCGGCGCCACCACATCGACCCGCGTGACATCCCCGTCGTCTTCATTCCCTGGAAGGCGCTGACATGGGTGATCGCGCTCGTGACTGCCGTTGCCCTGCTTGCCTTTCCACGGTTGGGTCTCGGCCTGACTTTTCTGACGCTCGTCGGTGTCCTCGGATTGTGCTACGAGTGGTGCCATTACCTCATTCACAGCGACTACAAGCCCAGGAGCCGCTTGTATCGAGCGATCTGGCGCAATCACCGGGCCCATCACTTCAAGAACGAGCACTACTGGTTCACCGTCACCAGCTCCGGAACGGCCGACCGGGTGCTCGGCACCTATCCCGACGCGGCATCGGTCGAGACGTCGCCGACGGCGAAGAATCTGTACGCCATCGAGGCCTAACCGGCCACCGGCGAGTCCGCTCTGCGCCGACCCGTCGCTGAAATCCCGTATCCCAGAACCAGAACGAATACTGCGAGCAAACCGATGTTCGCCGCGACCACAGCGACACCGACCGAGTCGGGGTCGAGGAAGTAGTAGGGAGCGCGGCGGCCCGCCCTGTTGAGCACGAGCAGGGCAACCACCACGTACAGCGCCGGGTAGACGAGCCACACCAGCGGTTGCCACCAGCGCACGCGACCGCGACCGACCACCAGCCAGTCGAGGACCGCGAGGACCGGCACGACGACATGCAACAGGATGTTCGCCGGTGTGTAGCCCATGCTGTAGGTGGTCAGCAGGAGATTCCACAGAATTCCCGCTACGACGACATAGAGCACCACCGCGCCGCGGATGCCTCCGCGATCATTGGCGCGCGGTGAGACCAGTGTCCACGAATAGTACGCTGCCGCAATCACATTGGCTTGGTACGTGAACGTCGTCAACCGCCAGAGCACACCGGAGCGCGACGATGTCTCGACGGCTATCAGTGCGGCCACGACGGCCACCACGATCACGACGCGTAGCAGCACCCGCACATGGTCATTATCCAGGCGGTGGCGGCGGGGGCGCATCCGCCGGCGGCGGCACCAGCAACGGATCCTGTGCAGGCGGCGCCACGGCGGCCGGTGCATCGGGCTTTCCGATGTCCGACAACCGGTCCCTGATCCTCCCGAGGAATCCGCCGCTGCGCTCCGGGACCGGCGTCACCTCGGCGGGCACCAGCCCTGGGGCCGGGTCCGTCACCCCGGGCGGGAGCGGCGCCCCGTTGGGAGCCAGCGCGCCCTCGGGAGGAGCGGTTCCGTCCACCGGAATCAGCGCGGGCGCGTCGGGTGGAAGCGGCTCGGAGATCGGCACGGGTTCGACGTCGTACACGGGCGGCGGCGGGGGCTCGGCAGGCGGAGGTGCGGGCAGTGCCGCCTCGACGGTCGGCGCGGGCGCGGCGGGCTGTGCGTTCTTGACCGCCGCGGGCTTCTCCGAGTCGCTTGCCGCAGCGGGCTTTTCGGCGGGACCCGTGCTCTCGTTGCCGGTCAGCTGGAGGCCGATCGCCAGCGACCCCGACACGACGAACGTCACCACACCGACACCGAGCATCGCGCCCGCGGCGCCGATACGCGGGAACAGCGACGACTTCCGCGGCGCCGTGCCGACCCGACCCGAATCGTCACCCGGTGCGTCGGCGAACACGTCGGGCCCGAGGGTCGACGCGATGGCCGCGCCCCGGGCTAGCGCCAACTGCGCCTCCGCGGGCACGAACACCGGTACTGCCAACACCTCTTCGAGATGCGGGGTGATCGCCTCCAGGTCGCTGCCGGACCCCACGAGCACCAGGGCCTCGGGGCGCCACTCGGCCTGGGTGAAGATCGAGCTGAGCCAGCGGGCGAGGTCCTCGTCGGTGGTCACCGCGTGGTTGACCGCGCTCTGGACGGCCCCGTCGGAGGCGTCGACGACGAGCGCGATGACCGAGTCGGGCTCGATGACGCACACCGCGGTCATGTCGTAGCCGATGACGTCGGCGATGCCGCGGGCGAGAGCCTCGGTGGCTTCGGGCAGTCGCACGGCGACGACGTTGTGGAAGCCCGACTCCGACAAGGACTCGAGCAGGAGCGACGCCTCGGTGTCGGCGTCCTCACTCCACGTGACACCGATCGAGTGCAGCCGGTGACCGCGCGCAGCGGCGATCGCCTCCGTGCGCATCACAGCGGCTGCTGCCTTCTCCGAAGTGTTGACCGCGCTGGCAAGGCCGCGGTCGTGGACCGCGAACTCGTCCTTGTCCATGGTGGCGCCGTCGGCCTCCTGGCCTTCGACGAGAACGAGCCCAACAGTGGTCGGCGTCATGGACAGTCCGAGGACCGCGTCCATCCGCACCCCCTCTGACGTCTAGGTATGGGCGTGGTCTGGGTCACCTATCCGGGTGAGACTACCTCGATCCGGCGGTGTGAACGTCCCCGGGCAGCTCCTCGACGCCCGATCCGGATGCCGAGCAAATCGCGTTTCGGTCCACACCGCCTGTCGATGGCCGTCAGCAAATGTGAAAAAGTTGCTGAACTTTCTCACCCGGCAAGGATGTCGGTGAGGGCCGAGGATTCCAGGTTCCCGCCCGACAGGATCACCACCGTTCGGCCCGGGGGCGCGATGCCGCGCCGGTAGGCGGCCAGCGCCACCGCCCCGCTCGGCTCGCTGACAAGGTGAGCCCTCAGCGCGAGTTCGCGTACCGCGGCGCGAATCTCGTTCTCCGACACGGTGATCATGTCGTCGACCACCTGCTGCAGGTGAGCGAAGGTCAGCTCGGACGGCTGGGAGCGGAGGCCGTCGGCGATCGTGCGGTTGCGGTCCTCGATGGACCAGTTCACCCGCTCCCCTCGGCGCAGACCCTCGGCGGCGTCCGCGGCGAGTTCGGGTTCGACACCGAACACCTTCGCGTTCGGGCATCTGGCCCGGATCGCGGTGCCGATACCCGAGGCCAGACCGCCGCCGCTCACCGGTATCAGCACGGTGTCGACGTCGGGCAGATCGTCGGCGATCTCCAGGCCGATCGTGCCCTGCCCGGCGATGACATCGGGATGGTCGAAGGGCGGTATCAGCACGCCGCCGGTCTGCTCCAGCACCTCTGCGGCGACCTTCTCCCGTTCGCCGGGGCCGCACAGCACGACGTGGGCGCCGTGGTCGCGGGTGGCCTGGACCTTGACCTCGGGGGTCTCGACCGGCATCACGATGTGCGCGGATGTCCGGTATGCCGCCGCGGCGTAGGCGACCGCCTGCGCGTGGTTGCCGCTGGAGTACGCGACGACGCCGCGGGCGCGCTCGGCCTCCGGCAGGTTGCCGACGGCGTTGAACGCGCCCCTGATCTTGAAGGCGCCGATCGGCTGCAGGTTCTCCGGTTTGATCCACAACGGGCGGGTCGGGTCCGCCCACGCCGCCGGAATCAACGGCGTCCGCACGACGGCGGAGGCGATCCTGTCCGCTGCCGACTGGATGTCGGCGAGGCTGATCAGCTGCACGGGCTTCAGTGTGCCCGCTGCTTCTCATTCGGCGGGCGCGACCCCGAGCAGTCCGCGCACCATCCGTTCGGCCATCGCCTCGTCGTGCCGAGCGCCTGCGAGGTGAATCGCCATGCCCTCGACAGCGGCGGTGATCGCCGCCCCGAGCGTTCTGGCCGGCGGTCCCGGCGGTATCGATCCGTCGCGCCTGCCCGCGGACACCACGGCACCGAACCGCTTCGCGAGATCTCGGCCGATGTCGGCCACCTTGGCGCCCACCGGATGTTCGCGGCCGTCGAACTCGACGCGCAGCGCCATCATGACCCGTGCGATGTCGCGCCGGCAGAACACGATGTGTCCCCGCGCGAGGGTCAGCAGGATGTCGACCGGGTCCTGCCGCGCCTGCGCGGGCTCCCAGACTTCACGCTCCCACGTCTCGGCCACCCATGTGACGACAGCGAGCGCCAACTCTTCCTTGCCCGTGAACTGGTGATACAGCGCGCCGCGGGTGTATCCGGCTTCGGCAGCGACGTTTTCGAGTACCACGTTGCCGTATCCGTACCGCGAGAAGGCCTGAGCACCCGCTTCGAGGAGGGCGGCTCTGCTGCGCGCACGACGCTCGGCCTGCGTGCGCGGCTTGCTTTCAGATATAGATACGTGCATGTATGTATGTTAGCGTGGATGCCAAGGAGGCCCCGATGAAACTCCGAGACAGTGCACACTTCGCGCAGCCGTGGCGCATCCACGACCTCACCCGCGATTTCCGGCTCGAAGACGTCTGGGCCCTGCCCACACCGGGGGCTCGCGACGACTTCCCGCGGGTGATCGACATGATCGCCTCGTTCAACGAAGCAGACCGGCAGTTCTCTTTGGTCGGGCTGCTTTTCGCGGTCCGCAAGGCGCTCGGCCATGCGCTCGGCTGGGATGGTCCCACGGCCGATTCCAGACGGCCGGGGGTGGCGAAGCGATTGCCAGACGACCTGCGGCAGCACCCATCGACGGTGACACCCGCGATGGGCTTCACTCCCCTGTATCAGCTCGATGACGAATGGGCCGCCGAGCTGATCAACCGAACCGTGCACGGCGTCATCCACCTCGGTTGGGTGCCAGATGGCGACGGCGGCTACCGGGGTCAGATGGCGATTCTGGTGAAGCCCAACGGTGTGCTCGGCCGCGCCTACATGGCGGCCATCACGCCCTTCCGCTATGCGATCGTGTATCCGCAGATGCTGAAAAAGATCGGCCGAGAGTGGGCTACGGCCTGCGCACCGCGGTGAAGTGCTCGCCGGTGGATGCCTCGTCGACGTCGAAGCCGCGGGTCGTCAGCCGCCTGCGGAAGAATTCCGCGTTGGTGTCGGCCGGCAGTCGAACTCCGTACTCGCGGGAGAACACGCGCTGCTGCGGCAGGGTGAGCCGCTTGCCGTCCTGTGAGGGGCTGAATTCGATCGTCGATCCGTCGGCGTCGACGCGTGCGAACTCGTACTCGAGCAGCGCAGGCCACCCGCCGCCTGACCGGATCGCGACCGAACCGTCGGGTTCGACCCGAAACTCCTTGCCGCGCTTGAAGAACGGGATGAGGTTGAACCAGAACAGCAGCAGCCCGGGAAGCAGCAGGACGAACAGCGCGTACGCGTGGGTCTTTTCGAGCTCTGCATCGTAGAAGCCGCCCATGAAGAGTTCGACGAACCAGCCTTCGACGAAGATCGCGATGTCGTGGAGAACGTCGCCGACGCTCGCGCGGCCCGTGGACAGGTCATAGACGATCGCGCCGGTCGCGCCGACGCCTCCGACGGTCAGAATGGCGCCGATCAGGACCAGTGCCCAATTCGTCCGTGACACGAATTCGCCGAGCATGTGCTCGGGTTCGGACAGGTCCACCTTCGGGCCGCCGAGCGGCCTGGCGACGCAGAAGATGCTGATGCCGATCGCCACGGCGAGCGCGAGGAACTCCACGCCACCGAACGACGTCTTCTGCGAGTTCGCGATGGCGAGGCCGAGGAACGTCAGCCACGACAGCCATCGCAGGGCCCGTTGCCAGCCTGCGGGCCTGCGCTCACCGGTATCGGGTGGTTGCCGGCTGCGCGGCCTGCCGTCGTCGTGCAGGTCCGACTCTGGCGTCGTCACGGGACAAGATCGTAGTTGCTTGACCACCCGTCCGTAAGCTGATATGAACGGTAAGTGGTGACTTACGGAATGGTCCTGGACTCGCTCGCCGACTCGACTCGGCGAGACGTCCTCGACCTGGTGCGCCGCAAGCCGTCATCCGTTCAGGAGATCGCCGACCAACTGCCGATCAGTCGGCCTGCGGTTTCGCAGCACCTGAAGATCCTGAAGGACGCCGGCGTGGTGACATCGGTTCCCGTCGGAACGCGTCGCGTCTACACCGTGACCACGGATGGCTTCGAGGTGCTCAGGCAGTGGCTCGATGTCATGTGGCGCGACGCGCTCTCCGCCTTCGCCGCGTTCGCCGATAGCCAACCAGAAGACTCAGGAGACGATTCATGACCACGATCACCGATGTCCGCCGCGAGGTCACTGTTGCCGGCACGCCGCAGCGGGCGTTCGACCTCTTCACCAAACGCATCGGAGAGTGGTGGCCTGCCGACCACCACTTGGCGGCGTCCCCGGTGGTGGCGATGGCCGTCGAACCGCAGATCGGCGGGCGCCTCTACGACACCTGTGAAGACGGCAGCGAAGCGGTGTGGGGCCAGGTCACCGAATGGAATCCGCCTGCGGGTTTCACCTTCGCGTGGATGATCAACGGGTCGTGGCAGCTGGAAACCGATGTCGACAAGGCGTCACGTGTCTCGGTGACATTCACTGCCGACGGTGATCGAACGCGAGTCGTCGTGGTGCACAAGGACTTCTGGCGAATGAGCGAGGGCGGCCAAGGGATGGCCGACGCGGTGGGTGCTGTCGACGGCTGGGGTTCGGGGCTGACGAGGTTCGCCGACTTCGCCGCCGGGTGATCTTGGGTTCCGGTATCGCCCGAATCGGACCTGCGCGGGCGGTACTGTCACGCTCATGGGCGATCAGCACGACGAGCCGCTCGCTGGGCCGCAGCGGGACTTGCCGCCGGGAATGGCCGAGCAGTTGGACCTGCCCTACTCGGGCCTCGCGTCGTTCGGCCACCGACCGTTCCTGACCGAGGTCGAACAGCTCGAATCCTGGCGACCCGATGTCGCGATCGTCGGCGCTCCGTTCGACGTCGCCACCACGAACCGGCCGGGCGCGCGGTTCGGCCCGAGGGCGATACGCGCGACCGCCTACGAGCCGGGCACCTACCACCTGGACTTGGGGCTGGAGATCTTCGACTGGCTGGAGGTCGTGGACTTCGGCGACGCGTTCTGCCCCCACGGGCAGACCGAGGTGTCGCACAACAACATTCGCGAGCGCGTCCACGCCGTCGCGTCGCGCGGAATCGTGCCGGTGATCCTGGGCGGTGACCATTCGATCACCTGGCCCGCCGCGACCGCCGTAGCCGATGTGCACGGCTACGGCAACGTCGGCATCGTGCACTTCGACGCGCACGCCGACACCGCCGACATCATCGACGGGAACCTGGCCAGCCACGGCACGCCGATGCGCAGGCTGATCGAATCGGGCGCGGTACCGGGAACGCATTTCGTGCAGGTCGGGCTGCGCGGATACTGGCCGCCCCAGGACACCTTCGAGTGGATGCTCGAACAGGGCATGACGTGGCACACCATGCAGGAGATCTGGGAGCGCGGATTCAAAGAGGTGCTGCGCGACGCGGTCGCCGAGGCGTTGGCCAAGGCCGAGAAGCTCTACGTGTCGGTCGATGTCGACGTGATGGATCCTGCGCACGCCCCGGGGACGGGAACGCCGGAGCCCGGCGGCATCACCAGCGCCGACCTGCTTCGCATGGTGCGCCAGCTCTGCTACGAGCACGACGTGGTCGGCGTCGACGTGGTGGAGGTCGCACCCGCCTACGATCACGCCGAGCTCACCGTGAACGCCGCACACCGGGTGGTCTTCGAGGCGCTGTCGGGCATGGCGGCCCGGCGCCGCGACTCGGCGATCAATCCGACCCCTCCGGGCCCGCCTGCCTATGGACAATGAAGCCATGAACGGCATCTTGTTCTTCGACGGCGCGTGTGGGATGTGCACCAGGTCCAGGGATTTCCTGCTCAAGCTCAACCGCACGGGCGCACTGCAGACCGAACCGCTTCAGCGGGACGGCACCGCCGAACGGTTGGGGATCGCACCGGAGCGCCTCATGGACAGCGTGCGGTGGCTGGACTCGTCGGGTCGGGTGTATGCGGGGGCGGAGGCGGCCAACGCGGCTGTCTCCGCAGCCCTCGGCACACGAGTTCCGTTGCTGCTCTACCGAATCCCCGGAATGAGATCGGCACAGGACGCGGTCTACCGGTGGGTCGCCGATCACCGTTATCGCTTTCCCGGCACGACGCCGTACTGCGAATCGCATCCGGTCGCCTGCTGACGACGTCGGTATGAGCGAATCGGTCGTGCGACCCGCCGCGGCGAGCGACCTGGACTCGATTGCCGAGATCTACGCCCATCACGTGCTAACCGGGGTGGCGACATTCGAGTTGGAGCCTCCCGATGCGCAGGAGTGGCGACGACGGTTCGATGCGGTGGCCGACAGCGGGCTGCCGTTCCTCATCGCGGAGTTCGACGGCGCGGTTGTCGGCTACGCCTATTGCGCGCAATGGAAGTCGCGGCCCGCCTACCGTCACACCGTCGAGGACTCCGTGTACGTCGCGCCCGACGCGGTGGGCCGCGGTGTCGGCGGTCGCCTGCTCGATGCGCTGCTCGCCGGCTGTGCCGACGCAGGCGTACGACAGGTCATCGCGGTCATCGTGGACGCCGACGCGGGCGCTTCCCGTGCCGTGCATCGCAGCCGCGGGTTCGTCGACGCGGGCCGGTTGACCGCGGTCGGGTTCAAGCACGGCCGGTGGCTGGACACGCTGCTGTTGCAGCGGTCCCTCACCTGAGGCGGTCGGTGATGTCGGTGAAGGCCGGGTTGTCGTTGCGATGGTCGGACGTGACACGGCATTCCCCGTAGATGCGCATCGTGGCGAACTTCGGATCGTCCTGGTTCTCGTGGAACGTCGTGGTGACCCCGTCCTTGGTCAACTTCACGCCGAAGTGTTCGCCCATCGCAGGCGCCTCCTGCCAGCCGGCGGCCACCATCGCCTCGCCGACCTCACGAATGCGTTTGACCGAATTCTTCTCGGGGAGAACGAAATTCAGGTACAAGGCGGCCTGATACGGCGGATCGTGCAGGTTTGTACACGACATGAAGATGTAGCTGCCGCTGACGTCCTTCAGCCCGGCGGTGTCGACGATGCGGCGTGCCGAGTCGACGACCTGCCCCGCCGCTTCGTCGTCGGACATCGGTGCAGCGCCGGTCAGCGTCCCGGTGCTGTCCCCGGGTGAGTGGGTCAGCACGAGGAAGCCCGTCGCCAGCACCAGCGACATGACGAAAGCGGCGAGCATCAGAGCTCTCGCCGGGGTGGACCTCAGCCACCCCGGGGGCCCGCTCGCCGTGTCGGTCAGCTCTTGACCAGGGTGAACTGGCAGACGTCGGTATAGCCCTCGCGGAACAGATCGGCGCAGCCGGTCAGGTACCTCATGTAGCGGTCGTACACCTCTTGGGACTGGATCGCGATCGCCTCGTCCTTGCGCGCCTCCAGGGCCGCCGACCACGTGTCGAGGGTGCGCGCGTAGTGCAGCCGGAGCGGCTGGACCAGCTTGACCTCGAAGCCGGCCTTGGTGGCGTGGTTCTCGACGACGTTCACCTGCGGCAGATCCCCGCCGGGGAAGATCTCGTCCATGATGAACTTGAAGAACCGCAGCTTGGTCATCGTGACCGGCAGCTCGCGCTCCTTGAACTCCTCGTCGCTGGGCTTGACGATGGTGTGGAGCATCATCACGCCGTCGGACGGCAGCGCCTCGTAGGCCATCTTGAAGAAGTCGTCGTAGCGGTCGCGGCCGAAGTGCTCGAACGCACCGATGGACACGATCCGGTCGACCTTCTCGTCGAACTGCTCCCAGCCCTGCAGCAGAACGCGCTTGCTGCGCTCACTGGTCTGCTTGTCGAGCAGCTTCTGCACGTGGGCCTGCTGGTTGCGGCTGAGCGTGAGACCGACGACATTGACGTCGTAGTTCTCCAGGGCACGGTTGATGGTGGCGCCCCAGCCGCATCCGACGTCGAGCAGTGTCATGCCCGGCTGCAGCCCGAGCTTGCCCAGCGACAGGTCGATCTTGGCGATCTGGGCCTCTTCCAACGTCATGTCGTCGCGTTCGAAGTAGGCGCAGCTGTAGGTCTGCGTCGGGTCGAGGAAGAGCCGGAAGAAGTCGTCGGACAGGTCGTAGTGGGCCTGGACGTCCTCGAAGTGCGGCTCCAGGTTCGGGGCGCCTGTCGGTGTCTTTGACAAGGTGAGGCCTTCTTCGCGTTGTGACGATTGTTTTCCAAGCGTGGTCGGCGCGATGGTTTCGGCCGATGCCGGCTGCGTAGAGGATAACGGTCGTGCAGGCAGAACCCGAAACGACCGATAGTTGACAGCGTCAACGACATGGTTGACGCTGTCAACCATGTCGGTCGCCACCGTGAGCGAGATCCGCGGGTTCAACCGCTTCTACACCGGAGTTCTGGGGTTGTTGCGTCCGAAGCTCGCCGGGTCGGCGTTCGGCCTGACCGAGGCGCGGGTGCTGTTCGAGCTGGCGCACACCGACCGGGCGGCCGTGACCGACCTGCGGCGCGCGCTCGATCTCGACGCCGGATATCTCAGCCGGATTCTGTCCCGGTTCATCGCCGACGGGCTCGTCGACCGTGAGGCGTCGACGACCGACGGGCGCCGTCAGCTCGTGCGACTGACGCCTGCCGGACGTGCGGCCTTCGCCGAGGTCGACTCCCTTCAGGCGGACGCGATCGATCGCCTCGTCGCTCCGCTCGACGACGACCAACGGACGCAGCTCGTCGCGGCGATGGGACGGATCCGCCACGTGCTCGACGACGAACGACGCGGTGTCGGCGGGGTCGTCCTTCGTGCGCCGCTGCCCGGGGACCTCGGCTGGGTGGTGGCCCGGCACGGCGCCAGGTACGCCGCCGACTTCGGCTGGGACGCGAGGTTCGAGGCGCTGGTCGCGCGCGTCGTCGCCGAATTCGGCGAGCGCGGCGACACCGACCGCGAAGCGGCGTGGATCGCCGAACTCGACGGCGAACGCGTCGGCTCGATCTTCTGCACGACGACCCGCGACGCTCACACCGCCCAGTTGCGCCTGCTGCTCGTCGAACCGCAGGCGCGCGGCGCGGGCGTCGGCACCCGGCTGGTCGACCAGTGCCTCGATTTCGCGCGGCGGTCCGGTTATACGCGAATCCTGTTGTGGACCACCGATCTTCAGAAGCAGGCCAGAAAGATCTACCGGCGTGCGGGATTCACCATGGACCGCCGTGAGCCGGAAACCATGTTCGGCCACGACATCGTCGGCGAATACTGGTCACGGAACCTGTAGATCACGCGGCGGGCGAGGCTCCGAGCACCCGCTGGATATCGGGCTTCATCGCCTGCAGCTGCCCACCCCAGTAGCCCCAGCTGTGCGTTCCGTTCGGCGGAAAGTCGAACACCCCGTTGCTGCCGCCCGCGCGAAGGTAGCGGGCCTGGAACTGCTTGTTGGTGTTGATCGTCAGGCCTTCGAGGAACTGCGCCGGAATCTGGGCGTTGCCCAGCCCCGCGTCGAGATCGGTCGGGTTGCCGTTGCCGCTGTAGACCCAGATGCGGGTGCCGTTCGACACCAGTCGCGGGATCTGCAGCATCGGGTCGTTGCGCTGCCATGCGCCGCCGCCGTAGGGCCCCCACATGTCGAGCGCGTTGAACCCGCCCGCATCGGCCATCGCGATCCCGATCAGCACCGGCCACAACCGGTCCGAGGTGTTGAGGAAGCCCGAAAGCGATCCGGCATAGACGAATTGGCCAGGGTGGTAGGCGGCGAGTACCAGCGCCGCTCCCCCGGACATCGACAGACCGACCACGGCATTGCCGGATGGGCTGACGCCCTTGTTGGCGGCGAGCCAGCCCGGGAGTTCCGATGTCAGGAAGGTCTCCCACTTGTAGGTCTGCGTGGTGCCGTTGCCGACGGCGGGTCGGTACCAGTCGGTGTAGAAGCTGGACATACCACCCACCGGCATGACGACGGCGACCCCTGAGCCGTCGAACCAGCTGAAGGCGCCGGTTTCGATGTCCCAGCCGTTCCTGTCGTCGCGCGCACGTAAACCATCGAGCAGGTAGACGGCGTGTGAGCCGCCGCCCTGGAACTGCACCTGGATGTCACGGCCCATCGATGCCGACGGCACGCTGAGCATCTCAGGCGCTGCGGCGGCGGTCGGCGTGGCGCCGAGCGCGCTGAGCAGTCCTGCCAAAAGGCTCGCCGCGAACGCGGCGGAAAGGATTCGGCGGAGCATTTTCATGGCGATTACTTCCCGTCGTGCGTAAAGCCCCGACAGATTGGTTATCGCCTACCGCGGACGCGCAGTTACATCCTCGAGTGCGAGAAGGGAGACAATGACGATATGACGCAACCCGACGACATTCCGGTCGAGGTCGACGATGAGGAGGCCGGCCTCGACCCAGAGCAGGTCGACACGGCGCGCAAGACAGAAGCGAACGAGGCCGATCTGATCGAGCAGGCGACGACCGTCCCCGTCGCGGACGACGACTTCGATCGCTGACCGCCCTGCGGTCAGGCGTGTGCGGCCGGCCTCGGGTGCTCGTCGTCGAAGTGCTGCAGCAGGGGGCCGTAGCCGTTCTCCCGGAGGCTCAGTCGCAGCGGCCGCCCCGGTTCGTGAGTCGAGAGCCATGTGCCGAGGGCGGCCCTGGTCTTTTCGACGCAGGCGTGGGACATACCGAGTTCCCGCAGCAGAGTGCTCACGGTGTCAGGCTGTGAAATCGAGACGGTCATGGCTGTCTCCGGTCTTCGGACGGGGGCGCCGCGGGTGGCGTAGAACGTCGGCGCCGCTGTCGACCGAGTCTAAGACGCTGTTGCTGACGGCGTGGCGAAATTTCCCGAACTGCTCGTTGACGATGTCGTCAGCGTTGCTGGCGGCTAGGTCAGTCCGCGCTCGCCTGCGACGTCGTACTCCGATACCGACGCCGAGACGATCTTCGCCGACTGGTCATCGCTGGGACCGTCGCCGCGAAACGCCTCCACCGCTTCTCGCGAGTCCCAGCGTTCGAAGATGTTGATCCGCGTGGGGTCGAGCACGTCGGCCGAGATCGCGAAGTCCCGGCAACCGGGCGTCGATCGGGCGCGCTCGACGACCTCAGTGCATTCGGCCAAGTAGTCGTCACGCCCGTCTCGGTCGACAATGAGGTGTCCCGCCACTACCAGCATGTCGCTTCCCTCCATGTAGTCGCACGATCACCAGGTCAGACCACGCGTGATCGACGGACTCATCGCAGGGCGCGATCGAAAGGCTGCAATGAAGCTGCGAGAGTCCCTCGACTCGATCGTTCCCGACCCGTCCGCTGCCACCATCTACGGGCAGCCTCACGAAACCCCCGATGGTGCAACGGTGCTGCCCGTGGCCCGGGTGCGCGGCCGCAAGGGGTCACAGGACACCGATCTTCGTCTCATGGCGCGACCGGTCGGCGTCTTCGTCATCAAGGACGGCGAGGCGACGTGGACGCC